>NZ_JAGWCS010000080.1:0-17667 GCF_020657705.1 Clostridioides sp. ZZV15-6598
GGGTATAACAGTATTAACTAGACATTAATTAGGAGGAACTTAAATATGATAAGAGTATGTCCAAACTGTTCAAATGTGGATGTAAATAAGTTAAAAACTTTAGTTGGAGAAGAAAATGTGAAGACTGGTTGTATAGGTCAATGTAGAGCATTTAAAAAAGAAGCTGTAGGAATAATAGATAATGAACTTGAAATAAGAGAAACAGAGGAAGAATTTTTTGAAGCATGTAAGAAATAAACTATATATGTAAGAAAAAACTACAGTAGAAAATAAATTATATAAAAGAGAGCATATAAATTGAGTAAGTATTTAGCAATTTATGTGCTCTCTTTTTATGTATATATTTAATTGTGAGTATACTTTTCTATTAAATACAAATAAATATAACTAAATTAAATTTATTTATTAAAAAAATATTGATTAAATATACCTATAGGGGGTATAATAAATACTATAGATTTCCAAATAAAGAATTTATCAATATTACATATCAAGATAGAATATACAAATTAATTAAAAATACATTGAAAGAGAGGAAGCGTTTATTATGAGTTCAAATAAAATAGTAGAAAATTATAAAATCACAGGTATGACATGTGCAGCTTGTGCAAAGGCGGTAGAAAGAGTAACGAAGAAATTAGATGGAGTATATGACCAAAGTGTAAACATAGCTACTGAAAAACTTAAGATAGAATATGACAATTCTAAAGTTAGCTTTGATGACATAAAACAAGTTGTAGAAAAAGCTGGATATGGAATTATAAAGGAAGAAAGTAATAAAAAAATTGATATGAAAATTGATGGAATGACATGTGCAGCTTGTGCAAAAGCTGTAGAGAGAGTAGTAAAAAAATTAGATGGAGTAGAAAGTATTAGCGTAAATATTGCAACAGATAAGGCTAATATAGACTATAATCCATCAAAAGTAAAATTATCTCAGATAAAAGCAGCTATAGAAAAAGCTGGTTATAAGCCAATAGAAGAAGTAAAAAATAAAGTTGATGTAGATGAAGATAAATTAAGAAAAGAAAAAGAAATGAATACTTTATTTATTAAATTCATAGTTGCAATAGTATTTGCAGTACCTTTGTTTTATATAGCAATGGGTCCTATGATAATAAAACCTATAGGACCATGGCCTTTACCAGAAATTTTAAATCCTATGACAAATACTTTAAATTATGCATTAGTCCAATTAATTTTAGTAATACCAGTGATGATAGCTGGATATAAATTTTATATAAATGGGTTTAAGGCACTTTTTTCTTTAAGTCCTAATATGGATTCTTTAGTTGCAATTGGTACACTAGCAGCATTTTTATATAGTCTATATACAACAGTACAAATAGCAAATGGACAAATTCAGGGTATGCACCATCATCAATTGTATTATGAAAGTGCAGGAATAATAATAGCACTTATATTACTTGGTAAATATTTAGAATCAAAATCAAAAGGAAAAACATCAGAAGCAATTAAAAAACTTATGGGACTACAACCTAAAACTGCAATAGTAATAGTTGATGGTAAAGAAATAGAGACTCCTATAGAAGAAGTTGGAATAGGAGATATAATACTAGTAAAACCAGGGACTAAAATACCAGTAGATGGAGTTGTAATAGAGGGATATACATCAGTTGATGAATCTATGCTTACAGGTGAAAGTATACCAGTAGAAAAAAATATTGGAAGTAAAGTTACAGGAGCTAGTATAAATAAAAATGGTGTTATTAAATTTAAAGCTGAAAAAATTGGTGGAGATACAGCTCTTGCTCAAATAATAAAATTAGTTGAAGATGCACAGGGGACAAAAGCACCTATTGCTAAACTTGCTGATACTGTTTCTGGATATTTTGTACCAATAGTAATTGCAATAGCTATAGTCTCATCATTATTGTGGTTTTTAGTAGGTGGAAAAGATATAGTATTTGTACTTACTATATTCATATCAATACTTGTAATTGCTTGTCCTTGTGCATTAGGATTAGCTACACCAACTGCTATAATGGTTGGAACTGGAAAAGGTGCAGAAAATGGAATATTGATAAAAGGTGGGGAAGCACTAGAATCTGCTCACAAAGTAAATACAGTAATATTCGATAAAACAGGTACAATAACAGAAGGTAAACCAAAAGTAACAGATATTGTGTTAAATAATGTGGAAGAAGAATACCTAATTAAGATTGCTTCAAGTGCAGAGAAAGGTTCAGAACATCCTCTAGGAGAAGCAATAGTTAGATATGGAGAAGATAAAAATATACAGATTGAAAAAGTTGATAACTTTAAAGCTATACCAGGTGCTGGTATACAAGTTACAATAAATAATGAAAATATATTGCTTGGAAATAAAAAACTTATGAACGACAATAATATCAACCTTAAAGTTTTAGAGGAAAAATCTAATATACTAGCTAGTCAAGGTAAGACACCTATGTATATTGCTGTAGATGGAAATTTATCAGGAATAATCGCAGTTGCGGATGTAGTTAAAGAAAGTAGTAAAAAAGCAATAGATATTCTTCATAATATGGGAATAAAAGTTGCAATGGTAACTGGAGATAATGTTAAGACTGCAAATGCTATAGCAAGTCAAGTAGGTATAGATATGGTATTAGCGGAGGTTTTACCAGAAGATAAGTCAAAAGAAGTTGAAAAATTACAAAATCAAGGTAAGTTTGTTGCAATGGTAGGAGATGGAATAAATGATGCACCAGCACTTGCAAAAGCTGATATAGGAATAGCAATAGGAAGTGGAACAGATGTAGCAATTGAGTCAGCAGATATAGTGCTTATGAAGAGTGATTTAATGGATGTTCCAACTGCGATTAAACTTAGTAATGAAACTATAAAAAATATAAAGCAAAATCTATTTTGGGCATTTGGATATAATACAATTGGTATACCTGTAGCAGCAGGATTGCTGTATATCTTTGGAGGACCTCTTTTAAATCCAATGATTGCAGCAGCGGCCATGAGTTTAAGTTCAGTTTCAGTGGTTTCAAATGCACTTAGACTTAAAAATTTCAAAGCATATAAAAAAAATTAGAGCAATAAATTAAGTAAAAATGTATTTAAAAGAGCTATCTTTAATTAAAAGGATTAATTTACAAATTAAGATAGCTCTTTTTTCATGTAAAATTCACAACAATGAGATAAAATATAAGTAATACAGGAAATTTAAAAATAGAAAGGATTGATAGGATGAACTCGTCAATACTTGTAATCGAAGACGATTCAAACATACAAGAATTAATATCAGAGTTTTTAAGTGCAGAAGGATATCAAGTTGAGTCAGCAAATGATGGATTAGAAGGTATACAAAAATTTAAGCAAGGAAGTTATGACTTAGTAATATTAGATATAATGATGCCAAACTTAGATGGTTATGGAGTTTGTAAGATGATAAGAAAATCATCAAGTGTTCCAATTATATTTTTGACTGCTTTAAACGATGAAGGAGATCAACTTAAAGGATTTGACTTAGAATGCGATGATTATATAACAAAGCCATTTTCATTTAATCTTCTCATTAAAAGAGTAGAAGCTATCTTGAGAAGAAGCAACAAAACGATAAATGATAAGTTTATAGTTTTTGAAAAATTAAAGTTAGATTTAAACACATATATTGCCGAAATAGATGGAGAGCCTATAGAACTTACATTAAAAGAATTTAATATATTGAAAGCTTTGATAGAAAAATATCCACAGGTTATAACTAGGGAAGGTCTTTTAGATAGTATATGGGGTTATGATTATTATGGAGATACTAGAATTGTTGATGCACATATAAAAAATATAAGAAAAAAAATATCATTACCATATATTAAAACTGTAAAAGGAATAGGATATACACTTGAGAAGGATATTTGATAAGTGGGAAAAATTAAGTATAAAGTATAAATTATTTTCCATAACAACATCATTATTAATAGCATTAGCTTTAATAATATACCTAATTTTATATTTTTTATTGCCATCATATTATCATGAGTATAAAATTGAGTCTCTTCAAGAAAGCTTAAAATCTCTAGTAGATAGTTCAATTCACTTTGATACATATACTTTAGAAGAAAGACTTTATTATATGGCTAAAGACCAAAACCTTGCTATTTTATTAAAAGATAACCAAGGAAAAATTGTATATGGTAAAAATGAAGTAGTTATTTTAAGATATAGTAAGTACATGATTAATAGTATTGAAGATGAGTATAGAACATCTATACCTATATATACAAAAGACTCAAAAGACGGACCATATAGTTTAGAACTTGTTATGCCATTACAGCCAATTGATGAAGCAAATGAAGTCATAAGAAAGTTAATGCCATACATTATATCAATAGCGATATTAATAGCAATTATTGGAGCATATATATATTCAATTGTAATAACAAAGCCTCTCATAAATATAATAGAGAGTGAAAGAGAACAGGAATATAGAAGAAAGGATTTTGTTGCAACGATATCACATGAATTAAAAACTCCAATAACCATAATAAGTGGTCAAATTGAAGGAATGATTTATAGTGTAGGTAAGTATAAAGATAGGGATACTTACTTGAAAAAATCATATGAATGTACACAAGAGTTAAAAGATTTAGTAAATGAGATGATAGAGGTTTCAAAATCAGAAATACTAGAAAAAGATTTAAAACTAGTATCAATAAATATAAGTGAGCTTTTAAATAGACTGGTAAAAAGACAAGTATTTTTAATAGAAGAAAAACATATGAAAACTATTCTACAAATAGAAGAAAATCTAGAAATTAAGGCAGACCAAGAGAGAATAACTAAAGCAATTAATAATATAATAAATAATGCTATAAAATATTCTCCTGAAGGCTCAGAGCTTATAATTAGGCTTTATGATAAAAACAAGCGAATAAACAAAAAAGCTTCTAATCAAAGAGTTATTTTAGAAATTGAAAATACTGGTGTAACTATAGAGAAACGTTACTTAGAAGAGATATTTAATCCATTTTATAGAATAGAGAAATCTCGTTCAAGAAAAACTGGAGGAAGCGGACTAGGTCTTTATATAGTCAGTCAAATTTTTAAAACTCATGGGTTTGAATATAGCATAAAAAATAAGGAAAACTCTGTAGTATTTACGGTTGAATTTAAAAATTAGTATATATATATTGAAAAATATAAGTTTCAATAATAGTTCATCGCAAAATCACAAAAAATTCATACTAAAAATGTATTATGTAAATAGAAATAAAAAAATTTTAAACCATAAAATAACACCAAGCTATAATGATGATACAACCTAATATCCTCCAATTAAATCATCATTATAGTAATTCCCAACAATTAAATACAATGAATTTAAGAAATAACATTGAGCATAGAGTATCTATGCTTGATGTTATTTTTATTTTAAAATGAAAAAGAGCTAATCTTTATTAAAAGTTATATATTCAGATAGTCTTAAATTACATTTAATAACTTAAAAATTATACTCAATATAGCAAATAAATATATGCACTTTGGGAAAAATAACTGTAGGAAGTATTATATTTACAGAGGAGGTAGTTTTGATGGATAGACTTAAAAGAGATATGAAAAACATGAAAGAAGATTTAAAAGAAGGTGCTAAAAAGACAGCTTATGTAATGAAAAATACTGCTGAAGATTTAAAAGATGATGCTCAAGGTGCTATGGCAAACCTAGAAATGAAGAAAGATGAAATGATGGAAAGATATGAGCAAAAGAAATTTGCTAAAGATTTAGAAAAGCAAATGAAAGATGAAATGAAATAAAGTTTTGTTTATAGACTCAGGTACTGTTACCAATGGTAGTTTTTAGATAAAAAATACTATAAAAGATTTTACAGAAGAAATAGACTTTCTAAAAATAACTGTATTATATTTAGAAAGTCTATTTCAAGTATATTTAAATCATGATAATTTTAAAATTTTAAATATTAAATTTGATTATTGCTGTAATCATATAGAATTAAGGCTTTTAAGGATATTTACAAAATAATAGCTTATCTCTTGAATCTATTTGTAAAATATATCATTACGTTTATAAAACATTCACATTAAATTCTGATAAAGTATTTAATATATCAGGAGTAGGTGATTTTTCTGTAATTATAGAGCTAATATCCTCTAAATGGGCAAATTTAAAGTTTCCATCAAATTTAAATTTTTTATCTTCCATAACTATAAATACTTTTTTACTTGAATTTATGATGGCTTTTTTTGTAAGTCCATCTTCAATTTCAAATGTTGTAAGAGTAGAATTAAATACATCTACACCACAACTGCCCATAAACGTTTTATCAAATTTATATCTTGATATAAAATCTATTGTTGGAGTGCCAACAAATCCATCTAAGCTAAGATTTAATAAACCACCAGTAGAAATTACATTTAAATTATTGGGCTTTGAAGTAACTACATTTAGTATATCTAGCATATTTGTGACCAATGTTACTTTCTTATTACTTTCAGCTAACAGTTTAGCCAATAATATATTGATTGTAGATATATCTAAAAATATAGTTTCTCTATCTGTAATTAGATTAAATGCTTTTTCTGCTATTATTTTTTTTGTTGGTATATTAGTTTCTTTTCTATCTTTTGTATCTTGATTTTCAAGAGTTTCTCTGACTAGTACAGCTCCACCATAAATTCTTCGTATTGAAGAAATTTTTTCTATGTTTTTTAAATCTTTTCTTATACAATCTTCTGTAACATTAAATTTTGAACTGAGTTCTTTTACAGTAACTCTTCCTTCTTTTTTTAGGATATTTAATATAGCCTGAATCCTTTCTTCTGCAAACATCTTTTACCTCTTTTCCTAAATATAGTATTATAGTAAATATTATAAGATAAAAGATAAAATATCAACTATTTTAATATGAAATACAAAATTAATTTAATATACAAAGTATATGGTCCTTAATAGTCTATCTGAAACTTAATAAATAAAGAAATTATAAAAATATACAACAAAATCAAACAATAAAAAAACAGAAGAAACAATAATAAAAAAGTTGAAAATAATACCAAATCAATATATAATAAGAATAAATAAAAAAAAGTAAAGTTTAAAGGGGGATATTTTAATGCAACTAATCTTAGATACAGGTAACATAGAGGAGATTAAAGAGCTATGTACTTATTTAGCAATTGATGGTGTAACAACAAATCCAAGTATTGTTTCAAAGGAAAAAAAGAATTTTAAGCAACTTATAAGTGAGATTGGTGAAATTATAGGTGAGGATATGCCTATACATGCTCAAGTATTAAGTACAAAGTATGAAGATATATTAGAAGAAGCATTATATATAAGTAGTTTGAGAGAAAACATATATGTGAAAATACCTGTAACACAAGATGGTTTAAGAGCTATAAAAGACCTTCATAAAAAAGGAATAAAAATAACTGCTACTGCAATATTTACTGCTCATCAGGGATTTTTAGCTGCAAAAGCTGGAGCAAATTATGTTGCACCTTATGTAAACAGACTTGATAATATATCTGGTGATGGTGTATCTATGGTTTCAGAGCTTATAAAAATAATAGATACTTATAATATGGATACAAAGGTACTTGCTGCTAGTTTTAAAAATGCGCAACAGGTTATAGAATTAATGAAGTGTGGAGTACACAGTGTCACAGTACCATATGACATTTGCAAATCCATGATGAATCATCCATTGACAGATTGGAGTGTTGATAAGTTTATAGAAGATTGGGAAAATACTTTTGGAAAAGGTAGCAAAACAAATAACATTTAATTTTAGAATAAAAAATTAGTTTTTATGCAATTTTATAAATAGATTTTTATGAAAAAGATGAAAATATGAATTAACTTAAGATAATAATGTTCTAAATTATTAAAAAGAAAATTCATATTTTCATCTTTGTTAAACTTCTAGACCTATAAATCTCCACCAAGGGAATGTTATACAGATTATTATAAAATAGGTTAAAGGAATTAAAGTCAAACCATACTTAAAAATAACCTTACTATTATATAGATTCTCACCATGTCCAACCATTATTGTTGCATGATGAAAAGGCAATATGTATTGTATACTTACTACAATATAAACAAAAAGGCAAAGAACAATACTATTTTCTTTAAGTATATGTAAACTTCCAAGTAATGGTATCACCACAGAGGATGTAGTGACAGCACTTCCAAGGCATATATTCAATACTATTGTCAGGGTTATTAAAAATAATATTGAAATAGTTTTTGAAGAGTTTGGAATTAATTTTATTAAATAGTTTCCCATTATATCAACAACTCCAGAGTACTTTAGTATTCCTCCAATCGAAAACGCTGCTATAAAAAAAATAAGAACTTTCCAATTTATTTCTTTTAAAGTATTGAAACCAATTATTTTCTTTAGCAACAAAAGAAGTACACAAATAGACATTATAATTAGTGTATTTAAATTATGAATAAATTGAGTTAAGAACATAAAAAACATTATTCCTAAACATAAAAATACATGTTTTTGTTCATCACTTAATAAATGAAACTCTTTTTTTAGATTAGAATAGGAAAATTGAAATTTATTAGAATTAAAATTATCACAAGAAACAAATTTTATTAAAGACAATTCTTTTTTAAAAACAAACATAAATAAAAAATAAGTTATAAAACAAGTAATTATAGTTGGAACAGACATATAAAAAGCCCACTGACTCCAGTTTATATTACAATTTCCAAGTTCTAGGACTACATAGTTTAAAAGAGTATCTCCATTTACAAAAAACATTGATGTAAATGTAGATGCTGTAAATATACTGAACAGAAGTATAGATTTTGAATCTTCAGTTAAGTGTTGTTCTTTAAAAAATTCTTTATAAAAGGCTGACACAAGAATGACTCTTGGAAATGGCTGTGGTATGAAAAATATTAATAATACACCTAAAATATATGATAAAAAAACCATCTTTCTAGGGGTATCTACAGTATTTAAAATTAATTTTTCAGAAATAATTTTTGCAACACCTGTCTTTGCAACTGCATTAGTAATTATGTAAGCAAGTATTATTATATAAAAATTTTCTGTAAATAAAAATTGTAAAATAACGTTCAAAGGTGCAATATTAAAAATAAAAGCTAATATTACAAAGACTAATGCAACTACGGTTTTTTCAACAGAGTCTACAGCCCATATTAAGATAGTTAAAAAAGATAAGCATATAGAAAATTTTATATTGAAACTATAATTTAGAAAGAAGTAAAGAATTATAGTAACCATAATAGTCATACAAAATTGTTTTGGTTTAAGAATAATAACCATTTTTTGTATCCACCTCCATAATTTATTATATCATAATGAAGGTGAATACATTTTATTAAAAGATTATTCATTAATTCTATGATTTACAATAGCTTTAGTTTTCCAATACCCTTTTTTATAATAGATGACTGTAACAATAAGGCCTAAAGTCCAACCAAAAGGGATACCCATCCAAATTCCATCTGTTCCAAATAATCTAGAAAATAAATAAGAAGCAGGAATTCTTCCAAGCCATAAAGATACAACTGAACTCATCAGAGCAAACATAGAATCACCAGCACCTTTCATTGCACTTGAAAGTACAAAGGAAGTACCAATAAATAAGAAAAAAGGTCCTATTATAAATAAGTAAGAAGAGCCAATTTTAATAACATCTTTATCAGTATTAAATAAAGAAATTAAGTTTTCTCTAAACAATAAGATTAGGGCAACAACTACAATTGCTAGAATTAAAGCCATTTTTATAGATTCACGAATTCCTTTTCTAACCCTTTCATTTTCTCCAGCACCTATATTTTGAGCAACAAAAGTGGAAACAGCAGAGCCAAGGTTCATGATAGGTAAGCTTATAAAGTTTTCTATTCTAAGACCAGCTCCAAAAGCTGCCATAGCAGATGTACCATAACTATTAACTAAAAATTGAAGAGCCATGTTGCCAATTGAAAATAACATCTGTTGAACGCCACTTGGAAGTCCTAATCTAAGACCATCTTTAAATATTTTATTATCATATACAATTCCTTTAATCTTAAATTTAAGTACTTCATGTTTTTTATTTAAATATATTATGCTAATTATGAATGATACTGCTTGAGCCATTATAGTGGCAAGTGCAACACCTTCAACCCCCATTTTCAAGACTACAATAAAAGTTAAATCTAAAACTATATTTAAAATTGTGGCTATTATTAAAAAATAAAGTGGAGTTACTGAATCTCCAAGTCCTCTAAGTATTGCACTTACTGAATTGTATCCAGCAGAAAATAAGATTCCACCAAATATTATAGTAAGATACAGTTTTGACTGATTAAAAACTGATTCTGGAGTATTCATAAGCTTAAGCATAGGACCTCCAAATACTATTCCAATAACACTTATTAATATAGATCCAATAAATAAAAGTATATATGTAGTATCAATAGTAGCTTTTACTTTTTTTAAATCTCCTGAACCATAAAACTGTGAAATTAAAATAGAAAAACCAAGACTGACACCCATAAGCATTGCTACTAGCAAAAACATTATAGGGTTAGCACCTGAGACTGCTGCCATGGCTTCTTTACCAATAAATCTACCAACTATGATACTGTCAGCAGTATTGTATAGTTGTTGAAATAAACTACCAATAAGCATAGGCATAGCAAAAAAGAATATAGATTTTCCCTCATGACCTGTAGTTAAATCTTTCACCCTTATTCCTCCAAATTTAAAAATTATTAATTATCAATTTGCTATAATAAATATAATATAATCTTAACATAAACTTTATATCACTACTATAAATAAATTGTATTAAATAATCATATATTTTGTAAAAATGTAAAGAATATAAATATGACGTAGATATAGCAAATTAACATTTAATATAATCGAATATTAATACAAATTTATTCTAATATATACGCATATATTGACAAAATTAACTATATAAATTAAAATAATATTCGTAAAGAAAAATTCATGTTTTATATTGTATAACATATAATTTTGACAATACGGGTCATAAGTTTCTACCGGAATACCGTAAATATTCTGACTATGTATACTATTATTTAGTTAAATAAATATTTATTTAACTAAATTATGAAGGATACGACTCAGCTTATTAGTTACTGTGTCGTTTTTTTGTAAAATTTAATAGGAGGTGTTGTTATGCAAACAACAAACAGTAGTACCATGCAGAAACTTTTTCCAATTTTGACTAATAAAAATGTCGACATGAAGAAAGAAGTAATTGCTGGTGTAACTACTTTTTTAACTATGGCTTATATAATAGCTGTAAATCCAAACATTTTATCAGCAACAGGGATGCCAGCAGGTGCTCTTGTTACGGGGACATGTCTAGCAGCAGCATTTGGATGTATTTTAATGGGAATGGTCGCTAATCTTCCTTTTGCTTTAGCATCAGGTATGGGTCTTAATGCATTTTTTGCATACACAGTAGTCTTACAAATGGGTGTTCCTTGGGGAGTAGCTCTTACAGCGGTATTTGTAGAAGGTATCATTTTTATAATATTATCAGTAAGTGGAGTTCGTGAAGCTGTTGTAAATGCAATACCAAAAAATATGAAACTTGCTGTTACAGGTGGTATAGGTATATTTATTGCACTTATAGGTTTAGTTAATTGTGGAATCGTAATTGGAGATCAAGCTACTCTTATAAAGATGGGAAAATTTACTCCAGCAGTAATAATAGCTTGCATAGGATTAATAATTATAGCAGTATTAGATAAAAAAAGAGTTAAAGGTTCTATACTTTTTGGAATAGTAGTAAGTTCATTACTTGCTTGGGGATTTGCATTTATGAATCCAGAATATGCACAAAAATTAGGCATATACTTACCTAGCGGAATATTCAAGTTTGAAAGTTTAGCACCAATAGCAGGTAAAATAGATTTAGGATATGTATTACATCCAACAAACATAGGTGGTTTCTTTGTAATAGTTTGTACATTCTTATTTGTTGATTTCTTTGATACAGTAGGTACATTAGTAGGAGTTTGTTCTAAAGCAAATATGCTAGATGAAAAAGGAAATGTTCCTAATGTAGGTAGAGCTTTACTTACAGATGCAGTTGCAACTACAGTAGGTGCAGGGCTTGGAGTATCTACAGTTACAACTTATGTTGAGAGTTCAACAGGTGTTATTGCAGGAGGTAGAACTGGATGGACAGCAGTAACAGTTGGTGTTTTATTCTTAGTTGCGATGTTTTTCTCTCCTGTATTTATAGCAATTCCATCATGTGCTACAGCACCAGCTTTAATTTATGTTGGGTACTTGATGCTTGGTACAGTTAAGGATATTGATTTTGATAATATAACTGAAGGTGTTCCAGCTTTCGTTACTATTGCTTGTATGGCATTAACTTATAGTATAGGTGATGGTTTAACTCTAGGTATATTAACTTATGTTTTTGTAAATGTATTTTACAATATATTTGGAGCTAAAAAGGCTGAAGACAAGAAGCATGTTTCTATAGTAATGATTGTCCTTGCTATATTATTTATAATCAAACTTTGGCTATTATAATAGATATTATTTAAAAATTTACTTTAATAAAATAAAGAGCTGTAATTTCTAATATATTTTGATAAGAAGTTACAGCTCTTTTATGTTTTATTGTATTACTTAGATATGTCTACTAATTTTCCCTTTTCTAAGATTTTAGGCACAATTGTTATGTTAAATTCTTTCTGTAAGTCTTTTATAATACCTAACTCTTTTTTTGTTATTATTGAAATAGTATCTCCACTTCGATTTCCTCTGGCAGTTCGACCACACCTATGCAGATATTCGTTTTTACTATTTGGAAAATCTAAATTAAAAACATGGCTTATATCTACTATATCAAGCCCACGAGCAGATAAATCTGTTGTAACTAAAATTTTAGCTTTACCAAGTTTAAATTTATTTATCGCATTTTTTCTATCCTCTTTTGCCATATTTCCAAAAATCCCAATTGCTTTATAATTATGATAGTTTAATTTTGATACTATGACATCTATATTTTTTTCATTATTTACAAATACAATAGCTCTTTTTGGGTTTGTAGCAGCTAATGTTTTTCTAAGAAAAGTGAATTTATCCCTGATTTCACCTAACATATATGTATGATTTATATTAGGGTTTATCTGTGAATCTTCTTTTGTTTTTATTAATTCAAATTCTTTCATAAATTTATCACAAATTTTTATAGTACTATCTGTAAGACTTGCAGAACAACCTATGATTTGTCTATCTCTCAATGTAGTTTTTATTATGTCCTCTACACAAGTTATGTTTTTACCATTCAATAAATTATCTACTTCATCTAAAACGATAGTTTTTATGTTGTGTGATTTTAACTTCTTCTGTTTTATCAAGTCTAAAACTCTTCCACAAGTTCCTATTACTATATGAGGTTTTATAGACTTTATATTTTTTATTTGTTTCTGTATATTAACTTCTCCAATTAAGGCTAGTGAAGTCAAAGAAATCTCTGAGTTTTTTGCTAATAATTCAATTTGATTTGTAATTTGCATTACTAATTCATGTGTTGGTGCAAGTATAAGAGCCTGAGTTTCCCTTTTTGATGTATCAATTTTTTCAAATATAGGTAAAACATATGCGAGTGTTTTTCCTGTTCCAGTTTGTGAGTTGATTAATAAATCTTTATTTTGCATTATATTTTCTATAACAAGTGACTGAACTTCTGTTGGAGAAGTTATATCTTGTTTTTTAAGTCCATTTATTAGAGTAGAACTTATTTTTAATTGTTCAAATGTGTTCATCTTTTGCTCCTTCTATTAAAACTTATATTATAGTTAACTATTTCTTATTATACATTGTTTAGTCAAATCGAACTATACATTATTTTATAATTATGTGCAATTTAGAAGTAAATATATATGCTTTTTGTATATTTATATTGATTTCAGTTTTTTTACAATTGTCTAATATATAAATTTGAAAATTTAGCAAATTGTAGTTGTAATTCTTTAATACTTGTTATATATTATATATAACAAGTATTAAAACTATAATATAATACGGAGGGAAATTATGTTAAAGATAAGCAATGTATCTAAATCATATAAAAATAAAAAAGTAGTAAATAATATTTCATTTGAAGTAAATGATGGAGAGATTTTTGGATTTATAGGTCATAATGGTGCAGGAAAAACTACTACTATTAAAGCAATTGTTGGGATACATGATTTTGAGGGAGGAGAAATACTTATAAACTCTAAATCTATAAAAAAACAATCTGTTGAGTGTAAAAAGGAAATGGCATATATTCCTGATAATCCAGATCTGTATGAAGCTTTAACTGGAATACAATACCTTAATTTTATAGCAGATATATTTGAGGTAGATAAAAATGAAAGAGAAGAATTAATAAAATACTATTCACATAAATTTGAAATTAATAAGGCATTAGGTGATTTAATATCTTCATATTCACATGGTATGAAACAAAAGCTAGCTATAATTTCATCTTTAATCCATAATCCTAAAATTCTAATTCTTGATGAACCTTTTGTAGGTCTTGATCCAAAAGCTTCATTTATATTAAAGGAAATCATGAAGGAGTTTTGTAAAAAAGGTGGGTGTATATTTTTCTCAACACATGTTCTAGAAGTTGCTGAAAAAATCTGTGATAAGATTGCCATAATAAAAGATGGAAATATAATTGCTTATGGAACTACTGAAGAAGTGAAAGGAAATAATTCTCTTGAAAATATTTTTATGGAATTAATAGAAAAATAAAGTGTTACTTTTACAGCATATAATGTCTAAAGTGAGGGATGATAAATTATGAGTAATTTGAGTATATTAATAAAAACTAACATAATAAGTGAGTTTAAATTGAACTCTCTAAAAAAAACAGACAGTAAAGAAAAACAAAAGATAATAGTAATGATATTTTCAGTACTTGTTGTAGCAGGGCTATTAATATTTTATGTAACAAGTTTAAGCCTTTCTCTAGTTGATATTTTAAAACAAATAAATCAAATGGAAATGCTACTTGTGTTTGGCTTTGGATTATCAACAGTAATGGCAATTGTTACATCATTATATAAAACTTCATCATATCTATTTCAGGCTAAGGATTTAGAGTTATTAACTAGTTTACCGATAAAAGCATCTACTATATTAGCTAGTAAAATATTAATGTTGATTGGAACTAATTATTTGTTTTCTTTAGTGTGCATGATTGTACCAGCTGTAGTTTATTTTTTAAACGCTGATGTAAGTATAACATATTTTCCTTATTTAATATTACTATTTTTAGCTTTACCACTATTACCAATAGTTGTTTCATCAATAGTTTTCTTATTTATAGGACAGTTATCATCAAGGTTAAAGTATAAAAATTTAGTATTAATTATAGGTAGTGTAATATTAATTTTGGCTTATACTGTACTCATGTCAAAATTAAACTCCATATCAGTGGAATTATTAAAAAATAGTGCATCTATCTCAGAAACAATCAATAAAATATATCCACCTATATACTACTTTGTTGATGCTCTTAAAACTGGAAGTATAGTTTCATTTTTAATATTTATGGCAATATCATTAATACCATTTTTCGTATTTGTAACTTTATTTGCAAAAGGATTTACAGATATAAATGCTAGAATGGGTGAAAGTTATAAAACTAAAAACTATGAATTTAAAAGTCAAAAAATTTCAAAACCATCAAAAGCTTTATTGAAAAAAGAATTTAGAAGATATACTTCTTCATTTATTTACTTTATGAATTCATCTATTGGTCTGTTATTTTTAATAGTGGCTACAATTGGTGTGTTGGCATTTGGAGCTGATAAAATAGCTGAGTTACTAAAAATGAATATAGATTTTAGCATTATAAAAATACAGTTATTAGGTGTGTTTCTATTTATAATAATAATGAACTGCACAACATATTGTTCAATTTCCTTTGAAGGAAAGAATTTATGGATACTAAAATCTTCCCCAATAGATGAAAGGGAGATATTTTGGTCAAAAATATTGATGAATTTTTTATTAAATGCACCATTATCTGTTTTATGTCTAATATTAGTATCTATAAAACTAAATTTTGAAATACAGTTTGTGATTGTAGCAATTTGCTTGATTTTAACTATGTCAATGTTTGTAGCTTTAATGGGATTGTTATCAAATTTACTTTATCCAAACCTTGATTGGAAAAATGAAGTAACAGTAGTAAAACAAAGTGCAAGTATGATAGTTACAATATTAGTATCATTAATTTATATAGTTATCGTTGGAGGAATATATATATTATTAAAAGTTTCTTTTCTAAATATATATTTAATTCTAGTAAGTGTGCTTACACTTATATTAGACTTTATTTTATGGAGAATTATTTCAACTAAAGGAGTAAAAATATTTAAAAATTTATAGATATATTTGTGTTAAAAAAAGACTTATTTTTTAAGGTATTGCAAAGAATATGCTAAGTAGTATACTATTGTATAGTGATATGAAAAAACTTAGGAGAAAATAAATGAGAAAATTATCCAAAAAAGAAAAAGATTTTATTCAATATGGATTTTTGATATTTTTGATATGTATTACTACTTATTTAATATCAACTACTTTAGATGTAAAGCTAATACCTAAAATTATAAGTCTAGTAAATAAAACCTATATATTTCTTGGCATACTAATAATGTTAATATATATGATAATTGAATCTATTGTGACACATTTGATAATAAATGCAGTTCAAAAAACAAAAGTAAAATTTATAGGTATTAAAATGGCGACAATGGGATTTTATTATAATTTAGTTACTCCATTTGCGTCAGGAAGTCAACCAATGCAAATATATGCACTTACAAAGTATGATGTTAGTCTTAGCAAATCTGTAGCTATAGTTACTAATAAGACAGTTGTATTTCAAAGTACAGTTACTATATTTTGTGGAATTTTAATTTTATTGAATAAGTCATTATTAATGGAACAAGTGCATTCAGTTAGGGTTTTAATCGCGGCTGGGATGACCATGAATGTAAGTATGCTATTAGGTGGGCTCTTAATAGTATTTAGTCCCAAGCAAGTGAAAATGATAGCGGAGATTTTGATTAATTTTTTATCTAAGTTTAAAGCATTTAAGTTTTTAGATAAAAAAAGAGATAGAATAAATCATTATATTGATGACTACAATTATTCTATAAAAATATTTATCAAAAATGTAAAGATTTTATTTTTAAGTATATTGCTTACTGCACTACAACTTATAGCATACTTTAGTATAGTTTATTGTGTGTATAAAGCTTCAAATTTAAAAGGAGTATCATATATACATATAATGACATTGCAAGTATTTTTATACATGGCAATATCACCAGTTCCAACACCAGGAAATGTTGGAGCAAATGAGGTTACGTTTTTTACCATGTTCTCAAACATAATTCCAAAAGAGTTATTGGGATATTCAGTGCTTTTATATAGTGGATTTGTATATTATCTATTACTAATAGTTTCAGGATTATTTACATTTAGAACCCATTATACATTGAATAATTGGAAGCGTGATAATAAATGTAATTCTAGTTTAGGAGAAGTTATTGAAAAAGTTTAATTATTAGAAAGTAAAAAGAAATATAAATTACTTAGTCTGTAAAATTTAATCAACAAAATTATTATTAGGGAAATTCTAAATATAAATATAC
>NZ_JAGWCS010000081.1:0-17356 GCF_020657705.1 Clostridioides sp. ZZV15-6598
ATATATTAATCACTCCTTCATTTTAATTATTGACAAAAATATGCTATACTAAAAGATGAATTTAAATTTTGGAGGCTCACAATGAAAAGAAATTTATCACTTTTATTAATCTGTTTCTTGATATTTACTTCATTTTTAGGAAGTTCTAATATATCTTTTGCAGAGGATGAACCAGCTATAGTTGCCAAACATGCCGTTTTAATGGACTATGAAACTGGAAAAATATTGTATAATAAATCTGGAGATTCTAAGCTTTACCCAGCTTCAACAACTAAGGCATGGACAGCTTGTTTAGTTCTGAAAAAGGTTAAGGATTTAAATCAAGTAATAGAAATTAAAAACCTACCTCAAATAGAGGGTTCTAGTATGTACCTGAAAGAAGGAGAAGCTTTCACTGTAAGACAATTATTAAATGCTCTTTTAATTCATTCTTCTAATGATGCTGCCTTTGTATTAGCTAGATATGTTGGTGGAGGAGATGTACAAAAATTTGTTGACCTTATGAATTCTGAGGCAAAAGATATTGGAGCTACTGGCACTCATTTTAACAATCCTCATGGATTACCAGACCCAAATCATTACACTACAGCTCATGATATGGCTCTTATGGCTAGAGAAGCTATGAATAATGATGTCTTTAGACAAATTGTAAAAACTAAGTCACTTAAGTTTGATGCTACAAAAGCATACCCTTATGAAAGATATTTTGTAAATACTAATAAATTTTTGACATCACATGATAAGATTACATATAAAGGTCAATCTATAGATATAAAATACGACATAGTTGATGGTATAAAAACAGGATATACTGATGCTGCAGGTAAATGTCTTTTATCTAGTGCAGTAAAAGATGGAAGAAGAGTCATTGCTGCTGTATTTAATTCAACTAATTATGATTTATATTTAGATTCACGCATATTAATTGATTATGGATTTGATAATTTTAAATGTGCTACTATTGTTGATAAAGAAAAATATACTGATACTAAAAAAGTATTATTTACAAAACAACATGAATTAATTTATGAACCAAAACACAGTTATAAGATAACTTTAGGACAAAACGAATCTCAAGGTGACTACAATACTAAAACCGAACTAGATAAAATTGATTTACCTGTAAAAAAAGGTACTAAGGTTGGTACTTTAAATGTATACAATAGTGGTAAACTAGAAAAGAGTATAGATTTAGTTGCAAAAAATAACCTTGATAGTAGCCTTCCATTTATAACTGAAAATAAAACTTTGATGCTTTCTATTAAAATTATTATAGCTATTTTAGTACTTCTAGTTATATTTATAATAGCTTCAAATATTAAAAAGAATAATAAAAGAAAGTCTAGAGGAAAAAGAAATATGAAAAAATAGCAATTATAATGTTGTTTTTTACAGAACAATTATCACATAGAAAAGGGGTTCTCAGGAACCCCTTTTCTTTTTTTGTACAAAAAAGGAGATATCCAAATTTTTATTTTGAGACATCCCCATATAATTGAAATTAATCATAATCTTAAGTTAATTTGATTTTTAAATTTTCCTTTTTATAAAATATCATTTTTTAAATCATCTATACTGTATAAAATAACAGTCTATCTATCAAATTGAAATGTAAAGTTATCAATTAATCTAGTTTTTCCTATGAAAACAGCACTTGCTACAAGTACAGAATTTTCTATCTGTTCAACAGGTTGTAATGTCTCACTATCTACAATTTCAACATAATCTATTTTTGTTGAATCTTCAGAATTTATTTTAGATGTTATTAATTCTTTTATTTTTTTTACATCTAGATTTCCTTTTGCCAGCTCTTCTTTTGCTAAGCTTAAGCTTTCATTTAAAACTAAAGCAGTTTTTCTTTCTTCTTTTGAAAGATATGTATTTCTTGAGCTTTTTGCTAAACCATCATTTTCACGAACTATAGGGCAGCCTATTATTTTTGTGTCTATATTCAAATCTTTGACCATCCTTTTAATTACTGCTAATTGTTGAGCATCTTTCTCTCCAAAATAAGCTTTATCAGGAGTTACTATATTCAGAAGTTTTGAAACAACTAGACAGACACCACCAAAATGAACAGGTCTTTTAGAGCCACAAAGAAAATCTGTAAGTCCAGACACATTTATAGTAGTACAATTGCCTTTCAAATACATTTCTTCTGATGATGGATTAAAGACTACTGATGCACCACTATCTATACAGTATTTAAAATCTTTTTCTATATCCCTCGGATAGCTGTTAAAATCTTCGTTTGGTCCAAACTGAGTTGGATTTACAAATACACTTACTACCACCTTATCATTTTCTTTTACAGCTTTTTTAATAAGGCTTTGATGTCCTTCATGTAAAAATCCCATAGTAGGAACAAGTCCTATAGAATAGCCAGCTTTTTTCCAATCTTTAATTATATTTCTTAGTGATTTTATTTCTTTTACAAGCATTTTGTACCATCCTTAATCTTAGTATAATTTTTCTAATTCAGATTCATTTATTGAAAAGCTATGTTTTTCTTGTGGAAATGCACCAGTTTCAACTTCTAGTATGTAATTTCTAATTGAATCTTTCATTATATCTCCTATATTTGCGTATTGCTTTACAAATTTAGGTACAAAATCTCCAAACATCCCCAACATATCTTGATAAACTAAAATTTGACCATCACAATTAATTCCTGCCCCTATCCCTATTGTAGGAATTGAAATAGAATTAGTCACCATCTCAGCTATTTTAGCAGGAACTCCTTCAAGTACAATAGAAAATGCTCCTGCTTTTTCTATTAATTTAGCATCTTCAATAAGTTGTTTTGCTGTTTCACTAGTATTTCCTTGAACCTTAAATCCACCAAATGAATTTACAGATTGAGGTGTTAGTCCTAAATGGCCCATTACAGGTATTTGAGCATTTACAATGTTTTTTATTTGTTCTATAACGTTTGAGCCACCTTCTAATTTTACAGCATGTGCCCCACCTTCTTTTACAAGTCTGCCAGCATTTTTAACAGCATCTTCTATAGAAACATGGTAAGATAGAAATGGCATATCACTTACAATTAAGGCATTTTTTACACCATTTTTTACAGCTTTTGTATGATATATAATTTCATCTATAGTAACAGATAGAGTATTTTCTTCACCTTTTACTACCATTCCTAATGAATCTCCTATTAAAATACCATTTATGTTACATTCATCCATTATTTTTGCCATTGAGTAATCATAAGCAGTAAGCATAGATAGCTTCCTTCCTTCACTTTTAGCATTTTTAAAAGTCAGTATAGTATTTTTCATTGTTTTTTCCTCCTAAAATTGTGTAAATCTCTTTGTATTTTTCAGATTTACTTATTAAATTTTCGACTGCATTTTCTATAGAAATATTTTTTGTACATGTTAATGAATCTTCATTTTCCAAGGCTATTATTTTTAGTAGATTTAAGGAGAGTATTTTGTAAATATCTTCATCTTTTTTATCTAATGCTGATAAATGTTTTTTTATTGGTGTTATATCCCCACGAACAACAGGTCCAGTAAGGGATTTAGTAAATCCATTATCAAGTATATTTTCTATATTTATTTTGACCAAAGGATTTATAGCTTTTAAAGCTTCTTCTTCAGATAAACCCAATTTAATAAAGTAACTTACTCCTACATCTAGTAAAGATAACACTAAATTTGAAACCAAAACATTGGCTACATGATAAGTAGATGAAGTATTTTTATCTCTTGTGAAAAATTGATTTCCTAAGCTATTTATAAAATTTTGAATAAATAAATCATCTTTTTCATTATCGCCTTCTATGGAAAAACAAATGTCTTTCATTTTTTTAATATCAGTATTTTTATTGGAAAATGCAAATATAGGATGGACAGAATAAATTAATGCACCTGCTTTTTTTGAACAGAACAATATACTAGATTTTAAAGAACCACTTGTGTGGCAAATGTATTTATGTTTTAAATTAAATTTGGAAAGTTTTTTGTCTATGATTTCAATAGAATCATCTGATGTTGTAATAAATAATATATCATTTTCATAAATAAAGTCTTTCAAGTTACTATAAATCTTTGTTTTTGTTAAATCTGTTGATTCTAATAAAGATAATTGATTTCTTCCATAAAAGCCTGTTACACAATAATCTTTTGACAAAAAATAATTTGCTAAAGATGTACCAACTTTTCCAGAACCAATAAATCCTATTTTAATAGTATCACCTCCAACTTGTGATACAACATCTTAATTTCCAATCTCATTCATAAAGATATGAGTTATATAAGACAAAATAATTAAAAACATTTAAAGTATAGTTCTTATAACAAGATACCATCCATGAATATTCTACCATTTAAATAAAAATTTGACAATCAATTCTACAAAAATTAAAAATGTGCTCCTTCCTTCTATATTGTGATATTTTTACTATCACAACTTTTTGGAAGAATACACATTTTATTTTACACACTCAATTCATATTGAGTATGTATTCTCAAACTTATTAAATTATATATTTATGTATTTTTCTGTTTTTGCTTATCATTAAGTTTACATTTTGAACAGTTTCCTAGACATTCATCAACCATATCTAGACATTCATTAAATGCTACTTTACTACTATTTTTATGTCTTACGATTAGTATATCTTGTTTTTTAGCCTGAGACTCAACTGTTCTAGACATCTTATGTGAAACCGTTGATGTAAGTATAACAACGGCATCAGGTTTTCCTATAGAGTTATTTAATTTAGATGACATAGTAGTATATACTTTTGTTTTATAACCTTTTTTCTTGGCCATAACCATATAATCTTTTTCCATTCTTTCATGGCCACCAATCACTAATAAGTTCATTAGACTGCCTCCCGCCTTATTTGATATTGATTTTCATTATTATTTATACTATATATAATAATATCTAAAAATAATTTTGTCAATACTTATTGATATTAATTATCATTTTAATAATAGAAGGTTTTATTTTTAGTAGTTTTTTAGTTTAAATAAATTTAAATTTATTTAAACTAAAAAGTTATTGATATTGCGTTGTAAATAATGTTTTATATTGTAAAAAGCTGTGAAATTTAATGATACTACTCATTCAAATTCACAGCTTTTAAAAACTTAACATCTTATATTATTTTAAATTCTTTTTTATTCCTTTGTTTAATATACTTTCATAATCAATAAAGTCATAAATATCTTCCTTAAATGCATCTGAAAACTTATGTAATTCTTCTAATGTTAAATCTTCTATTGCTTTTTTATTGTCTTCACAATATATTACAATACTTCCAACTATTCCATGTGCATCTCTAAAAGCAACATTATTTTTAACTAGATAGTCAGCAACTTCTGTGGCATTTAAAAAACCATTTTTAACTGCTTGTTTCATCTTATCTTCATTTACCTTTAATGTAGCTATCATTCTTTCCATTATTTGTATACACATTTCAAGAGTATGTACGCTATCAAAGAATCCTTCCTTATCTTCTTGCATATCTTTATTATAAGCTAGTGGTATACCTTTCATCACTGTGAAAAGACCAAATAAATTTCCATATACTCTACCAGTCTTACCTCTTATAAGCTCTGCACCATCAGGATTTTTCTTTTGAGGCATTATACTACTTCCAGTAGTATATAAATCATCTATTTCAACAAACCCAAATTCTTGAGAACTCCAAAGTATCAATTCTTCACTAAGTCTACTTAAATGCATCATTATAATTGAAAAATCACTCATTAGCTCTAATAAATAATCCCTATCACTTACACCATCCATAAAATTATCTACAACTTTTTTAAATCCTAATTGCTCACAAGTTATATTTCTATCTATATCATGTGTAGTTCCTGCTAAAGCTCCACAACCTAAAGGTGATTCATCTAATATTTCTATAGCATTTTTTATTCTTTTCTCATCTCTATCAAACATACTATAATATGCCATCAAGTGATGTTTAAAAGTTACTACTTGTGCTCTTTGAAGATGAGTATATCCTGGCATCATTACTGAGTTTTTATCAGCAACATCTTTTATAGTTGCTTTAAATCCAGATATTAACTCCACTAAATCACTTGCCTTTTCTTTGGCATATAATCTCATATCAACTGCAACTTGGTCATTTCTACTACGTGCTGTATGGAGCTTCTTTCCAACATCACCTATTCTTTGAATTAAATTTATCTCAGTAAAACTATGTATATCTTCATAATCACCATCTAATGCCAATTTTCCATTTTCAATATCTTCAAGTATTCCATTTAGACCCTCTGTTATAGCTTTTCCCTCTTCATCTGTTAAAAGCCCACATTTTACTTGCATATAGACATGTGCTATACTTCCTTCAATATCTTTTTTGTACAGTACACAGTCATACCCAAAAGATTTATTAAATTCTTCCATAAGTTGATTTTCAGCTTTTCTAAAGCGTCCACCCCATAATTTCATATTTTTCACCTCATATTTTAATTTTTTATATTTTATTATAATATTTTTACTTTAGTTAAAAATAAAAAATCTCTTGGTCAAAAAGACCAAGAGACGAAATATTCCGTGTTACCACTCTAGTTGATAAACAATGTTTACCCACTCTATTCTCTTAAGGCGAGATTACCTATTACCATACTGAATTTCAAGTAATATTCTCCAAAGTTCTCTTCAATATAAAGTATTATCATTAGGCTTACACCCTCCCTAACTCGCTGAGACTTTCTTTATATCTACTCTCTTCTTCACTGAATCTAAATTTTTATATTTTACCTATTTGTATTATAATTACTATCTATAAAATAGTCAACCTATTTTTTCCTTTAAATACCTTTTTTAAGAACTAAGTGACTCTTTTAACTCAAAAAACTTATAAATTGCTTTTGCTACTCCACTCTCTTGATTGCTATCTGTTACATAATCGGCCTCTTGTTTAATCAATTCTTCTGCATTTCCCATAGCTATACCAAGACCAGCAAATTTTATCATTTCTATATCATTGTAATTATCTCCAAACGCAATTATATCTTCTCTATCTATATTCATTTTTTCAGCTAAAATTTTAACCGCATTGCCTTTATCAACACCAGTATTCATAACTTCAATATTATTTGGCCAAGAAGAAGTTATTTTTATGCCTTGAACTTTTTTCAATTCTTTTCTTATTTCATCTAAAATAGCTGGATTTTTTTCTTCTATGATTACAAACTTTAATATGTCATTTTTAGAGATCTCTTCTCTTAAATCATCTCTTACAATGACTTCTGTTTCAGAGCCCAAAAATACACTTATTCTATCTTCGCGTCCTTCTATTTTTTTTGAAAGCATAGAATCTATACTATTACATTGATAGTAAATATTGTATTTGTCTAGCACATCTAAAATATCTAGACATGTTTTTGTATCAATTTTATTTGAATATATTATATTTCCATTTTGTTCCCTTATCAATGAACCATTACAAGCTATTATTGGCATATCTTCTTTAAGAAAATCTACATTGCATTTAGCGGAATCGAAAGCTCTTCCTGTTGCTAAAGTTACATTAATACCACTTTCAATAACTTTTTGTAGTGCAGTTTTATTTTCATCTGTAACTTTATGGTTATTTCCCAATAAAGTTCCATCCATATCTGTTACAATCAATTTATATCCCATAATTCAACTCCATAACATTTTATTGTATACTTATATTTCCTTAATCTAATCTAAAGAATTACCCTTATTAAATTATATCATAACTTTATACTTAAACTATTCCAATTTATAAAATTAATAACATTCCTATATCTCTATATCAAGGCAAAATAAATCGTTTCTTGTAGTATTTTTCTGAATATTTTCAATTTATAGTCTTATAACGCTAGAAATTTTACAATATATGATATATAATCATATTAAATAAAGTGAGCTATTATAATATTTATATTCGTTTTTTACTATTATGTATTTTCACAATATTTTAAATCTAGCAACTTTTATAACATTTATTATTGACTAAATAAGGAGTGATAAGCTATGAAATTAAAAATTAACAAAGCTATTGAAATGCAGTTGAAAAAAAGTTATGCCATAGAATCTGGTCATTGCGAAAATGTATTCGAAATAGATTGTGGCGAAGGTATAAATACAGTATCTTTCTCAAATAAAGCTGTAGAAGCTTTTAATGCTTTAGAATTTGATATGATAAGAGGATACCCTCATTCAATTAGTCTAAAAGACAATATAGTTGATTATTGGAAAGACTTCACAAAACTAACTACTGATAGAATTTGCCTAGCTGATGGTTCTATACATGTCATTTATCTTCTAAATAGATTATTTATTGAAAAAGGAGATAAAGTTTTAGGATATTCACCTCAATTTTCAGAATACGAAACAGACATAAAAATGCATGGAGCTACTTATGACTATGTTCTTTTAAAGAAAGAAGATAATTTCAAGTTTAATGAAAAAGAATTTATTGAAAAAATAAATTCAGAATATAAAGTAATTTACATAGATAACCCAAATAATCCTACTGGACAAATTATACCCCTATCATCAATTGAAAATATAGTAAAAGAGGCAGCAAAATATGATGTAGCTGTTATGGTAGATGAAGCTTATGGTGAATATATGCCAAAAGAAAATTCAGCTGTAAAACTTTTAAATGATTATGACAATGTAATTGTCTTAAAAACATTCTCAAAAGGTTTTGGTTTAGCAGGACTAAGAGCAGGATATGCAGTCCTTCCTGAACAACTTGTTAATCCTATTAAGAAGATTTCTACTCCTTACGAAATATCTGAAATCTCTCGTAGTATTGCAGCTAATTTATTAGACGATGTTCAATTTATAGAAGAATTAAAAGAAAAAACAAAAGCTATAAAAAATCAACTATTGATTCCATGGAAAAACCTTAACATAGCTGAAACTAGTGACACTGTATCTATAATGACAGTTGAACATAAAAATAAAGATATTGATTTACAACAAGAATTTGCAAAATTAAAAATAAGAGTTATATCTGGTAGCGATTTTACTGGACTTGATAAAAACTTTATAAGATTTAGAATGCCTGAAGAAAAAGAACTTCCTGAAGTTATAAAAGCATTCCAAATAATCGATAACTTAGAATAAATCTAACTATATAAGGGACATATTGATAAAATCAATATGTCCCTTTAGTTTAGTATTTTTAATTATTTTACAGTATTTCTATTCATTAATTTATTAAGTTCCATCAATATTGATGAAAGTAATGCTAAACCTAAACAAATTCCTAATTCATATAAACCAAATACTGTTGGAATAGAGAATATTCCTCTCAAAACTGGTATTAATGTTAAAGAGTAAAGTCCAAAACATATTAAAACTGCTCCTATAACATATTTATTACTGAAAAAGCCTAGTTTTACTATTGTCTGATTATTAGAACGTGCAGGCAATGTTTGCATTATTCTTGCTAATATTAAAGTTGAAAATGCCATTGCTACACCAAGTTCTGGTGATACTTGTAGCCCGATATATTGTGCGATTATTGTAACTATACCAATTATACAACCTCTTATAGCAACTGCTTTTAATGTTCCTCCTGCTAATATGCTTTCATCTGGATGTCTAGGAGGTTTATTCATTATATTTTTTTCTGATTTTTCAAATCCTAATGCTATTGCTGGTAAAGAGTCATTTACTAAGTTGATAAATAAAAGTTGTAAAGCTGTAAATGGGTTTGACCATCCCGCAAATACTGCAAACAAGATAGCTACTATGGCACCCAAGTTTCCTGCAAATAAATAAGTTATTGCTTTTATTATATTGCTATATACTGTTCTACCAACTTCAACAGCATTTACTATACTTGCAAAGTTATCATCAACTAACACCATAGCCGAGGCATCCTTTGCTACATCAGTACCACTTCCCATACCTATACCTATATCTGCTTGTTTTAAAGCTGGTGCATCATTAACACCATCACCAGTCATAGCAGTTATATTATTCTTGTGTTGCCATGCTTTTACTATACGAATTTTATTTTCTGGTGAAACTCTGGCGTATACACTTATATCTTCTAATTTTTTATTTAATTCTTCCTCACTTAATGCATCTAGCTCTTTTCCAGTAAGTGCTAAATCTCCATCTTCCATTATACCTATTTCTTTTGCAATTGCTGCTGCTGTTGTTTTGTGGTCACCAGTTATCATAACTGTTTTTATACCAGCACTCTTTGCTTCTTTTACTGCATCCATTACTTCTTCTCTTGGTGGATCTATCATTGCCATTATCCCAACCAATATCATATCATGTTCATCGTCAATTGAAGGTGTAAAACCTTCTTCAGGAACATCTTTTATTGCAAAGGCTAATACTCTAAGTGCTCTATTTGAAAATTCTTCATTTTTATTCTTGTATTCTTCTATTATCTCATCTGTTATATCTACTTTTGAACCATTTTTTAAAGCATATTTACATCTACTAAATACAATATCTGGAGCACCTTTCGTAAACATTATATAATCTCCATATATACTATTTACTGTAGACATAAGCTTTCTATCTGAATCAAATGGTATTTCATTTATTCTAATATATTTACTTCTTAATTTATCATAATCTAAATCGTTTTTACTTGAATAATTTATTAATGCAACTTCTGTTGGGTCACCAACTTCTTTTCCATCACTAGTTATATGAGAATCATTACACAATGTAGAAACCATAGTCAACAATTTAGCATGATAAGAATAATTTATATTTTCTTTATTAAGCTCATCATTGTTAGTTCCATACATATAACAGTCAACAACTGTCATTTTATTTTGTGTAAGAGTACCTGTTTTATCAGTACATATAACGCTTGTTGAACCTAAAGTCTCGACCGCTGGTAATTTTCTTATTATAGCTTGTTTCTTTGCCATACTATTTGTTCCAACAGCCAGTACTATAGTAACTATTGATGATAAAGCTTCTGGTATTGCTGCTACTGCTACTGCTACAGAAAACATGAATGAATCGAGAATAATTTGTGTCATTTCTCCATTTCCAGCCATCATGTAATTTCTTGCTACCTGAATTATAAATATTAAGAGTGCAAGTGCTACAATACCTACACCAAGCTTTTTACTAAAAGCTTCTATTTTTTGTTGTAATGGTGTCAACTTATTTTCAGCAGTTTCTAAAAGCCCAGCTATTTTACCCATTTCAGTATCCATACCTGTTCCAGTTACTACAAATGAACCTCTACCATAAACTACTACAGCACCACTAAATACCATATTTTTTTGGTCACCTAAACTTACATCTTCGTTTATTTTTTCTGTATGTTTTAGAACTGGTTCTGATTCACCAGTTAACATTCCTTCTACAACCTTTAATGATTGTGCTTCTATAAGTCTTCCATCTGCTGGTATGTAATCACCAGCTTCTAAAAATACAATATCTCCAACTACTAAATTTTTTGCTGGAATTGTCATTTTCTTATTATCTCTTATTACCTTTGCATTTGGTGCAGATAAATTTTTCAAACTTTCTAATGAACTTTCTGCTTTTTTTGTTTGTACAACACCTAAAACAGAGTTGATAATAATAACTGCAAAAATTATTATGGACTCTACAGTTTCACCTAAAAATATTTGTACTAAAGCAGCTATCAATAGAATTATTACCAGTGGGTCTTTAAAACTTTCTAAGAAAAGCTTATACGTAGGAACTTTATCTGCTTCCTTTAATTCATTAGTTCCATTTTTTTCTAATAGCTCTTCTGCTCTTTCTTTGCTCAAACCATTTAAGCTTGAGTCTAAATTTTTAATTATTTCTTGATAAGTACTTTTGTAAGACATTTGTTGCCCTCCTCTTTAATAAATTTATTTTATGTTTGGGGACTCTTATGTATACTTGAAATTTCAAATTTTTCAAATAAAAAATTCCTTGAATAAAAAAAGACCCCAAAACAAACATACTTAATGCTTATTTTGAAGGTCTTGCTATCAAGGAATTCCTTGCTAATTAACCGAGTATTTCTACCGTCTTGACGATTAATTACCACTTTCGTGTAAGCTACTCCCCTTCGAGTAGTTATCTTTAATTGTACTTACATTATAACACCTTGCATAATTAATAGTCTAGCTAATTTTTTATTTTAACCTAAATTTAACAAATTATGGCTTAATCTATATGCAAATATTCTTCTAATGTTAGATTGTTCATTGCAAAGTTTTTACTATGTTCAGTTCCAACATATCTATAGTGCCATGATTCATACATATATCCTGTTATATTTTCTTTTCCCTCTGGATATCTAAGTATAAATCCATACTTATATGCATTTTCATACAGCCACTTAGCTTCTTTTGTATTATTAAATTTTTTATTTGCCCAACAAGATTGGTCGTTTCCTCCAATATCAAATGCAAGTCCAGTTTGATGTTCACTTTCTCCTGGCTTAGCTGAAAATCTGTTTGCTTCCTTCTCCCCATGTTTCTCTGCATATGAGTTAAATAACTTTTCTTGATATTTGTAACTTCTATATGTACTGAAGGCTTTTAGATTTAATCCTGCTTTTTGAGCCTCTTTATTCATTTTATAAAAAGCATCTTTGGCTTCATTACTTTCTTGTGGAGAATAGTCTTCAGGTAAGCTATACTTTTTGTTTGCTACTATAATATTATTTATTGATAAAACGTTCACACCTTTTCTATACTTACTTATTTCATATGCCATAATTTTATTTTCTCCACTAGAGATATTAATAAACATTTTCGCGAAAACTAGAAAAAATGCAAAAACTATAACCAAACCTCTTTTCTTTTTCATATACTACACCCCCATAACTTAGATTTAACACCTAAAAAATTTAAAGGCATTTTACTTCATAGTATAATCATATCATTAATTTATTGCAAATTTTTTAAACAATTCTTAAGAAACTCTTAAATTCTTCTTTATATTACTAAAACTAACAATATTTTTTTCAATTTTTTTATATCACAGGTTCAGATATTGCTTTTTTTTCCAAATGATGTATAATATATTTATAGAAACTTCAAAGTACTATTTAGTACTTAGTGTTTTTATATGAAAGGAGATAGCGAATTGACTGATAAACAAAAACTTATTATAACTATCGCTCAAAGAATATTTGACCAAAAAGGTTTTCAAAATACTTCAATACTAGATATTGTGAAAGAATGTAAAATGTCTAAAGCTACTTTTTATAAACATTTTGAAACTAAAGAAAGTTTTATCTGTGAAATAATTAATTATTATGATGAAAAATTTTTAGAGATTATACATTCTATTAATGAAAATAAGGATATTCATCCATCAGAAAAACTAAAAAGAAAAATAATAGCTGTATGGGAAAATATTTTTTCTAGAACTACTATAAATACTTACATAAGGGAAAACTTCTCTGAAGTGCAACGTAAAACGATAAGCAAATTACAAAAAAAATCTCGAACTAATTTATTAAATGAATATAAGCTGAGTTTATTTGATAATTATGGCGACAAAATAGAAAATATTCTATTTGATTTAGTTTTCTTACTAGACGCTCTAATTCACCAGTTTACATATATTATTCATATACAAAAAAGAGAAATAAATGTATACTTTATCGCTGAATTTACTATACAAATGCTTGATTTAGTTGTAGAAAATGCTGATAACCTAAATCCTTTAATTGAAAAATCAATGTTTTTATATGAACAAGAAGATGAAGCTTACTCTTCTGTTTATAGTAAATCATTATTTTTTAAAACGATACAAGATATAGAAGAGCTAATCAAAACAAACACTTCTCTTATTGAAAACCCTAAGTTACTAGAAGCATCAAAAAAATTATATGAAGAAGGAAAAAATCAATTATATGATTCTTTAATTATGGATGCAATGATTACATATCTAGAAAAAGAAGACATTTTGAGACCAAAAGTACTTTTATTGAATAGCATTAAAAAACAATTAAAAAAGGAGACGTTATAAATCATGGAAATACAAAGTAATAGAAAAAATAATAAAAAGGAAAATTTGATAATAGCAATCGTAATGACTGGTGCTTTTATAAGCTCTCTTAGCCAAACATTACTGTCAACTGCACTTCCCAATATAATGTCAGATTTTAAAATTACTGCTGATGTTGGTCAGTGGTTAACTACAATTTATCTACTTATTGCAGGTATCATTATTCCTACAACAGCTTACTTGATAAATAGATTCAGTACTCGAAAATTATTTATTACATCAATGGCTATCTTTTCTCTAGGGTGTGTTATTGCTCTTTTTTCTCGTAGTTTTTCGACTATGTTGATTGCTCGTGTATTACAGGCAGTAGGTTCTGGCTCTTTAATGCCACTTTTACAAGTTATTATATTATATTTATGCCCTGTAGAAAAACGTGGTACAGCTATGAGTCTAGTTGGTATTACAGTGGGATTTGCTCCAGCAATAGGACCAACTTTATCTGGATGGTTAGTAGATTCATTTGGATGGCATAGTTTGTTTTTACTTCTTTCTCCTATAGCTATATTAGATGTTATACTTTCATTTATCTTATTAAAAAATGTTGGAGAAGCTCAAAAACTAAAACTAGATATACCTTCAATAATACTATCTTCTTTAGGTTTTGGTGGTTTATTAATTGGGTTTACTAATCAAGGTAATTATGGGTGGGCTAATAGTGCCACATATTTACCAATAATATTAGGAATTGTATCATTAATTTTATTTACATGGCGTCAATTAAAATCTAAAGAACCATTCTTAGAATTAAGGGTTTTTAAAAATAAACCATTTCTTATTTCTACATTATTAATTATGATTGTATATGCTTCAATGATGTCTGCTACATTAATGATTCCTCTATATATTCAATCTGTAAGAGGCTTCTCTGCACTTGCTTCAGGTTCTTTAATGATGCCTGGTGCTATATTAATGGTTGCATTAAATCCAGTAGCAGGACGCCACCTAGATAAATATGGTCCTCATGCCCTATCAATATTAGGAACTGGATGTTTATTTTTAGGAACTTTATCTTTTGCATTTTTAGGCAAGGATACATCTTTAATTCATGTATCATTAATGTATTGTATACGTATGATTGGTATTTCAATGGTTCTAATGCCATTAACTACATGGGGAATTAAAACACTAGATAGAGAACTTATATCTCATGCTACAGCAATTAATAGTACACTTCGTCAAATAGCTGGTGCTATAGGTTCTGCTGTACTTATTACTATAATGACAACTGCTACTAAAAAAGCTCACATGGGTTCAACTATCCTATCTAATATCCATGGTATCGATGTAGCATTTTCAATAGCAGCCACACTTGCATTTATTGGATTAATTATATCAATATGTTTTATAAAAGAACGACAGACTGTTAGAAGTTAATATAAAAAAGAGCTATTTTAAGATTTTAATCCTAAAATAGCTCTTTTTTTAGTTTGAAAAATATTGTAATCTTATAATACAGCTATTACTTCTATTTCAACTTTAACGTCTTTTGGTAATCTAGCAACTTCTACACAAGCTCTTGCTGGTTTATTTTCTCCAAAATACTCAGCATAAACTTCATTTATAGCCCCAAATTCATTCATATCTTTTATAAATACTGTAGTCTTAACTACATTTGAAAAATCAGCTCCACTTTCAGCTAATATTGCTTTAAGATTTTTTAGAGATTGAGCAGTTTGAGCTTGTACGTCTCCTTCAACTACTTCCATAGTTTCTGGTACAAGTGGAACTTGTCCAGATACGAATAATAAGTTTCCAGCTTTTATAGCTTGAGAATATGGTCCTAAAGCTGCTGGTGCATCATTAGTATGTAATACTTCATGTTTCATATTAAAATCCTCCTAATTGGTTAATCTACTATACATAAAATGTATCTTCATACACTATTATACTATTTTTCTTGTATATTATATACACTTTTTATTATAATTCTATAATTTTAAAACCTTTTTCTTCTATTGCTTTCTTTATTTTCACTATATGGTCATAATCTATTGTTTCTAATATAAATTCCGCACTTTGTTTTCCTAGAGCTTCACCTGCTGATAATTTACCTTGATTAGCACTTAAAATATTTCCACCATTCTCACTTATTATTCTAGTTAATTCAGCAAAGTTTCCTGGCTTATCTTCCATAATTGTACTAAATGAATATCTTCTTCCTTCTTTAGCTAGAGCAACACCTATTATTCTATATAATGTATTTATATCTATATTACCACCAGATATTATACATACTACATTTTCGTCTTTTGCTGGTACATATTTACCACTTAATATTGCAGCTGTACATACAGCTCCTGCACCTTCTGAAACTATCTTTTGACTTTCCATCATAAATAATATTGATTCAGCTATTTCTGTTTCTTCAACTACTACTATTTCGTCAACTAATTCATTTATTATTTCAAAAGTTAAGTCTCCAGGAGTTTTAACAGCTATACCATCAGCTATTGTACTATCATTAAATGCTGTTGTTACTTTGCCGTTTTTAATTGACTCTTTCATTGAAGGTATGTTTGCAGTTTGAACACCAACTATTTTTACATTAGGATTTAATGCCTTTGCTGCAACAGCAACACCAGATATTATTCCCCCGCCACCAACTGGGCATAGTATAGTATCAACCTTATTATTTAATTGTTCGAAAATTTCAAGAGATATAGTTCCTTGCCCTGCTATAACATATTTATCATTGAATGGATGTAAGAAAGTTGCTCCTGTCTCTTTTTGTATTTCAACAGCTTTTGCATATGCATCATCATAAACTGCACCATTTAAAACTACTTCTGCTCCATAACCTTTAGTTGCACTAACTTTTGCTAATGGTGCAGTTGCTGGCATTACTATTGTAGATTTTATACCAGTCATTTTTGCGCCTAATGCGACACCTTGTGCATGATTCCCTGCACTCGAAGCTATTACTCCACTTGCTTTCTCTTCGTCTGTTAAACTTGCTATTTTATTACAAGCTCCTCTTAATTTAAAAGACCCTGTTTTTTGAAGGTTTTCACATTTATAGAAAACATTCGCTCCTGTTTTTTCACTAAGTTTAACACTTTCAAGTAAATCAGTTTTTTTAACTATGTCTTTAATGGTCTCTCTAGCTTCTTTCACATCTGTTAAGGTAACATTTATCATTTTATTCCACTCCCGTAAATCCAATTTTTATTTATTACTTTCTATATAATTCTATATCTTTTTTTTTTAAAAATCAACATGTAAACGATTTTTATAATTTTTTAATTAATCACAAAAAAACTAAAAATACAACAATTGAATACAATAAACACATATATTCAATTAAGTTACATTACATTAAATGATAAATTTAAAATATTTTTTACATTTTTATCAAAATAACAATATATTC
>NZ_JAGWCS010000082.1:0-17279 GCF_020657705.1 Clostridioides sp. ZZV15-6598
TTATAAAGGTAATCTAACTTTAAAATAATTGAACAAAATTAAAATCTGAAGTATAATAAAATAAAAATTTCACTAGTCTTACTGAAAAATACTGTCTGATTGACATGTATTTCCTCAATAAGAAAAATGTTTGGAGGTAAATTTTATTAATTATATAATTATGTCAAATAATCATATTTCTTCTTTTACAAATTCTATTCAATCAAAGAAGCATAAACATTGGATGTTGCAATTGTTTATAGGAATCGAAGATAGTTTAAATATAAATATAGATGGTAATGATATAGAAGGTAAATGCATTATTGTAGATAGTAATATAGAACATTGTTTTTCAACAGGAGAAAAAATATGTTTTACTATGTTAATTGAACCAACATCATCACTTGCATTAAGTTTTAAGTCAAAATATATTGACAAAATTAATGGTTATGGAATTATAGATATTCATAATACTAAACATATACAAAAAGAATATATTAACTTTTTCAAAAATCATAATAAAGAAAGTTATTTAAATTTTACAAACTCTGTGTTTAAATATCTTAATGTTACTCAAGACAATTACACAATAGCTGATAAAAGAATTCATAAAATAATGCAAATACTCAATGAGTGTGACTGCCATGATCATTCCATAAAAAATATTTCTGATATGGTCTTTCTTTCACCAAGTAGACTTTCCCATATATTCAAGGAACAAACAGGAATGCCATTAAAAAGTTACATTCTCTTACATAAAATTCAAAAAGCCTATTTTTTACTTTTATCTGGTAAATACTCTATAACCGATGCTGCTATGATGGCAGGTTTTGATAGTGCTTCACACCTAGCATACACCAACAAATGTATGACTGGTATGAATATTTCTAGCATATTAAAAAACAGCAAGTTTTTGAAAGTTTCAAATTACTCTAAAGTATAAAATATAGTTACACTAAATAAAGGAGATTATATTTTATGGAAAGATATTTATCAGAAAGTACATTATTAGATTTTAGTTCAAAAAATGTTCAAGAACTTATTAACAAAAACAAATGGAATCAATTAGATAATTTTAATAAAATCAAACAAATTTATAACTTTGTTAGAGATGACATCAAATTTGGTTTCAATGAAAGTGACAATATGTCTGCAAGTAAAATACTAAAAGATGGATATGGACAATGCAATACAAAAACTATACTTGCTATGGCACTTTTAAGAGGCGTTGACATTCCATGTAGGATTCATGGTTTTACTCTAGACAAAAGAGTTCAATCAGAACTTTTAGGAATTCTTGATAAAATTACTCCTACAGAAATCATTCACACATGGATAGAAGTATACTATGAAGAACAGTGGTATCAATTAGAAGGTCTTATTTTAGACAAAAACTATCTTACAAGTATTCAACAGAAATACAATAACTGTCAAAGCTTATTTTTGGGATGGGGTATTGCCACTAAGGATTTGCAAAATCCTCAAATATCTTGGAATCTAAACAATACATTTATTCAAAAGGAAGGAATAATTGATGATTTGGGAATCTTTGATACTCCAGATGATTTTTTCAATCAATATAGCCAAAAAATAGGATGGTGTAAAAATCTTTTATACAAATATATTGGAAGGCACTATATAAATAGAAATGTACAGAGAATTAGAAACAAATTATAACTGTTTATATTTGCAATATGCAAATTTAAGAAGATAGAAATACTATTTAGATAAAACTTGCAAAATATTGTACACTTGTCAAATTTAATATTAATCATACTATATTAATACTACTTTTTATTGTATAATAAGCTATAAATATTAACTTGATTTTAAATTTAAGTAAATCTAAACTTAATAAATATAAGAAAGGTTGTGTTGTTTTGCAAGATAAAAAAATTTATTTAAATATTATACTTACTGTAGTTATTTCATATATTTTAATTAAAGTTATTGATAATTACAAATATTTTTTTGGAGTAATAAGTTTACTGATGTCATTACTGACTCCATTTATAATAGCATTTGTATTAGCATATGTATTTAATCCACTAGTAAAATTTTTGGAAAATAAACTTAATTTTAAAAGGATATATTCTTTGCTTCTTACTTATGGTGTTCTAATAGTTATACTAATATCTTTTATACTATTTACAGTTCCATCAATAGTAAATAGTTTGGCTGATTTAGTAACTCAGGTTCCTATGTATGTAGACAAGACAGAACAATTCTTATTTGATTTAGGAAAAAGCTTACAATCAGTAGATCCTAATACATTAAAAGAATATGGCGATAAAATTATGAGTGTAATGCCTAAGTTTAGTAGTTTGCTTATTGGTTCACTTGGAGGAATATTTAGTACTACCTTCTCTGTTGGAAAATTTATAGTACAACTTGTTTTAGGTTTTATAATTTGTTTCTATATATTATTAGAAAAAGAAAAATTCTTAGGATTTACAAAAAAGATTGTTTATATTTCTTTAGGTAAAAAATATGGAGACTTTATAATAGAATTGTGTCAAAGCTTAAATTTAAATATTGGTAAATACTTTACAGGTAAAATTTTAGATTCATTTGTGGTTGGAGTACTTTCTGGAATCGGTCTATACTTTTTAAAATCTGAATATGCACTATTGTTTGGTACATTAATGGGTGTTATGAATATGGTTCCATATTTTGGCCCAGTAATAGGTATGACACCAGTTGTAGTAATCAACTTATTCTACAATCCAACAACTGCATTAACTTGCTTAATTTACTTAATAATAATTCAACAAGTAGAAGTTGCGTTTATAGAACCAAAAATTGTAGGTGGACAACTAGGACTTAGCCCATTTTTTACAATACTAGCAGTTACTGTTGGTGGAGGTTTTTTTGGAATACCTGGGATGATTCTATCAGCTCCTGTTATGGGTGTCATAAAAATATACTTTTGTGAATTTGTTAATCATAGACACGACAAGATACAAATGGAATAAAAATACAATTTGATTACGATTTTGTAATCAAAAGTTACAGCTGTGTAACTGTAATATTATCCTCTTTAATGGTAATATTTAATTATAGAAAACATATAATATTATTAAGTAATAAATATCTTATATAATAAATTACGAAAGAGGGTTTTAGTATGAAAAAAGCACTTATATCTTTATTAGTTTTATCTTGTTTGTTATTAACTGCACCAGTAAATGAATCTTCTTATGCGGATTCTCAAAAGAATGTTCCTGTAAGTCAAAATACTAAATTGACTCAAGAACAAGCCAAAGAACTTTTAGTAAAATACAACAATAAAGTTGATTACATATATCAAGGAAATGCTAGCGATTTTGAAGCATTAAAAGCTAAAAATCTTAATGGATATGTATTTTTACCAGATGCAGATGGTGACATTGGTTACTTTGTAAATGAAAATACTTCTGAGATATATTACTTCCATCCAAGTGGATACCTTGAATTGGTTAATCAACAACAAAATAATAAATAAAATAAATAACTAATATAAAAATGGATGCAAATTGATATAAATTTAGCATCCATTTTATTTTTATTTTAAAGTTGTTTCTTTTTCTATATCTAAATATTTTATTAATCCTGTGCTTGTTCTTTTATAAGTTTCTTTATATCTACAGCTGGTTCATCTTCCATTTTTATAACTTTTCCTTCCCATGTTCTAAGCATAACATAATCTGTTCCTTTTGATACAAGGTATTGTGGAAGTAATGGAGTCTTACCGCCTCCTTTTGGAGCATTAACTATATATGTTGGTATTGCCATTCCTGATGTATATCCTCTTAAATATTCCATTATTTCAAGACCATCATCTACTGATGTATTAAAATGTTTTGTCCCTTTTACATGTTTACTTTGGAATATATAGTAAGGTTTTACTCTTATTTTAAGTAATTCTTGATTTAAACATCTCATTACAAATTTATCATTATTTATGCCATTTAATAACACTGCTTGATTTCCTAATGGTACACCTGCATTTGCTAATTTTTCACATGCCTCTTTAGATTCTTTAGTTATTTCCATTGGATGATTAAAATGTGTATTTATATATATAGGATGATATTTTTTTAGCATATTACAAAAATCATCTGTAACTCTTTGTGGCATTGTAACAAGAGTTCTAGTTCCTAATCTAACATAATCAACATGTGGTATTTCTTTAAGTTGGCTAAGAATCCATTCCAAATAATCATCTTTTAATGTAAGAGCATCTCCACCAGTTACTAATACATCTCTTATTTCTTCATTTTCTCTAATATAATCTATAGATTCTTGTATAACAGCTTTTGACTTATGAGAATCTTGTTGACCAATATTTCTTCTTCTTTGGCAATGTCTACAATACATAGCACATTCATTTGTTACATTTATTATTAATCTATCTGGATATCTTCTAGTTATACATCCTGCTGGATTTGTATACTCTTCTCCCATTGGGTCTAAATCCTCTTGTTCATCTTCCAATTCTATATGTGTTGGTATAGAAAGTAATTTTATAGGGTCACATATATCATCTGGGTCTATCAAACTCAGATAATATGGAGATATTGCCCATCTAAATTGAGTACCAACTTCTTTTATATATTCTTTTTCTTTTTTAGTTAAATTGATAATCTTTGATAAAGTATCTACATCTGTGATTCTATTTGATAATTGCCATTTGTAATTATTCCAATCTTCTTCTGTTCCATTTAATATGCTTAATATCTTTTGTTTTCGTTTATTTATCTCTTCTTCTTTTTCAAGACCTCTGTTAATTGTTTTCCTAGCCTGAATATAATCATCAATTTTTGATTTTAGTTCAGCAGCTCTCTCTAGGGATATTCTAGTTTGTTCATTCATAATTTTTAGCTACCAAAATTAATTAATTTCCATTATTGATAGCATCCTCCTTTCTGATGTGTTTATATCATTCTGATAGGCAAATTTAATTTTGCCATATAGATTTTATAACATATGAAATTGATTTTATTTTTGCATTTTTTCTGTTATTTTATACATTTATGAATATTTTCCCACTATCGTCAATAAATTACAATTTATTATGCATTTTTTTTAACAAATGATTAATTATTTCTATTTTTAAGAATTATTTTACCATAAAACGATTATATTTTCAAGATGATTAAAGTTAAAATTTTAATAGAAAGTAAAGTATTTCATCAAATAATAAAAGCGGAGGTTTATTATAATAAATTTCTCCGCATTTTTATTTATTTAATTAAATTATAGGAAAATCGCTCTGATTTTTAAGAAGTGACTTTATTATATTCAACCCTTTCTCTAATTCTTCTACATCTTTTGGCGCTGTTACGCAAATACGAACAGCTTTTGGCACAATAGAATTGCCAACTGAAAAACGTTCAGCACAATATACCTGAACACCTAAATTTTTTGCACATATCTCAAATGATTTTCCATCCCATTCATCTGGAAGTATCAGCCAACGAAAACTACAATTTTTATCACCAATTAAATTATAATCAGATAAAATCTTATCAGCAGCTTCATTTCTTTTTATAATTTCATCTTTTCTTTCTTCAATAATATTATTTATAATAGGAGAATACAGTAAACGATGTACTATTTCTGCATTAAATGGAGAAACCATCAAATTCATATTATATAATGCATTTTCTAGACTTCCTATATAATGTTTTGGAGCAACTACAAACGCTACTCTAAGCCCAGCACAGATAAATTTAGATGTACTAAAAATATATATAGTATTATTACTAGCTAAAGAAAATACTGGAGCTTGTAAATCAGGTTTAAAAATACTATTTATAGCATCTTCAATAATTATGATATTATACCTTTTTGCTATCTCTGCTATTTTCTTACGTGATAAGTTAGACATAGAATGCGTTGTTGGATTATGATAATCTGGCATGATATATATGCCTTTTATGTTTTCATTTTTACAATAATTTTCAAGAGACTCGATTGACATTTCGTTATTCTCTTGGGGAATTGGAACTAATTGAATACCTATCATTTTAGCTATTGACTTGATTCCAGAAAAACTCAATGAATCTGTTGCAATTCTATCTCCAGCTTTAAATAATCCTAATAAAGTCGCACATATAGCATTTTGTCCACCTGTAGATAAAAGTACATTTTCTTCTTTAGTATATATATTGTTTCTTTCTAACCATTTTGCAATTGATTTTTTTTGCATGTGTGTACCTGATGGAGACATATATTGAAGAAATTTTTCCATTTCTGGTTGTTTTAATACATTTTTAATAAAGTCAATAATGTATGTATTTTGTTCATAAGGAGGATGTACTGTACCAAGTTCAATTATATCTTTTGATTCTGTTTGATAAAGCAAGGTATTACTTACATTTACATCAGAAGAAACAAAAGTTCCTTTTCCTACTTTTGCACATATTAATCCTTTTTCTTCACAAAGTTTAAATGCCCGTGTTATTGTACTTAAATTTAAATCAAGAAAATCTGCTAATTCTCGTTGTGGAGGTAATTTATCTCCAGGATTTAAATTTCCTTTTTCAATATCCTCTTCTAACAATATTGCTAAAGTTTTATATATTGGTGGTTTTCGATTGTTTAATTTTGGTTTCCATGTCATTGGATAATTTTCAAATGAATTTATTGGCATATAATTACTCCTTTTAAAGATAATTGTCCTCCATACAATTTTATTATTGTATGCTTATATTTTAGATGCTATACTTGTATTTGTAAATAGCTATTACAAAATAAACAGAATGAAAAGGTGATGAATATGAAGACTATAGGCTTAATCGGGGGAATGAGTTGGGAGAGTACCATTACATATTACCAAGTTATAAATACAGTAATCAAGGAAAAATTAGGAGGATTACATTCTTCTAAGTGTATACTTTATAGTGTAGATTTTCAAGAAATTGAAGAATGTCAATCTAGTGGAAATTGGGAGAAAAGTGCCCAAATCTTATCTGATGCTGCAATTAATTTACAAGGAGCAGGAGCAAATTTTATTGTTATATGTACTAATACTATGCATAAAGTTGCACATAAAATTCAACAAAATATATCTATTCCGCTTTTACACATCGCAAATGTAACTGCTGATGACTTAAAAGAAAAGAAAATCAAAAAGGTAGCTTTATTAGGTACTAAGTATACAATGGAACAAGATTTTTATAAAAATATAATTATAGACAATGGAATTGAGGTTTTAATACCAAATGAAGAAGAACGTGAAGTAGTAAATAGTACTATATTCAATGAGCTTTGTTTAGGAATTGTATCTGAATCCTCTAAAAAATCTTTTTTATCTATTATAGATAAACTGGTTAATCAAGGAGTAGAAGGTGTTATCTTAGGATGTACAGAAATAGGTCTTCTAATTCAACAAAATGACACTTCTGTTCCATTATTTGATACAACTCTAATACATGCAACACAAGCGGCATTAGATTCAATTGTGGATGATATTAACTAGTAATAAATGTTTTTTACATTAAAAATTTAACACCAGTATATTTCAATAAAATAAAAGGATAGTATGATTACCCCCATACTATCCTCTTCCTATAATACTTTAATTTATCAATAAGTCATAAATCTAACACTTCTAAATTTTTGTACAAATTTATCTTACATTTATAACATCACTATTTTTAGAATTTTGTCCATTGTAATTTGCAACTACATAAATATCTAAATTTAAGTCCCCTTCAGGAATACTTATAGTATGTTCATTCCCTTGTATATCACTTTGATACAAAGTAAACTCACCATCTCCATTAGTATTATTTTTTATATATATACTATAGGTACATTCTTTATGAGATACACTACTCCAGTTAACTCTGATAACATTGTTATCTCTATCAACATTAGCTGATATATTTTCAACCTTCATGTTTTGTATGTTATCATTATTATCTGAGTTGCCATTACCATTCACATTAGTAATGTTTATTACATTACTTGGCTTGGTTGTATCTGAGTCTTTCTTACCTAGAACATAAATATCATAATCTATACTCTGATTATCTTTTACATCAATTTCTATGGTCGCATATATCTTTTGTGATTTGCCTAAATCACCCTCATTTATAGTTATAGATTTAATTTTCTTAAATGATTCTCCTGATAATTTGTCTTTAAGATATATATCATAGTCAAAAACATCTTTCATATAATCCCATTCAAGTTTAATAATAACTTTGTTATTTACTATTTTATGTGAACCTACTAAATTCTGTATATAATCATTAGTTATAGTTTCTTTGACTACTGTTACAGTTATTATTTTAGACTTATCTCCACAAGTTATCCTTACTCTTTCTTTACCTTCTCTAAGACCTACTACACTTCCATCACTACTTAAACTTATAGCTCTTTCTACAGGTAATTTTGAATCAGCCAGTTCATAGTGTATTTTTGGTGGTTCTAAGCCTGGTGGAGAAGTTATTATATCTGGTTTTAGTTTTTCATTTTGATCAACTTCTATTTTTATATCATTCATATTTATGTCAGCAACTCTAGCTTGGATTCTAAAAGTTCTCTCAACTTCTTTGTTTCCACACTTAGCATATATTACAGCTTTTCCAACTCCAACTGCACTTACTTTGTTCCCTTTAATTTTTAAAACATCTTCGTTGCTACTTTTGTAAATTGGTTTATATGATTTTTTAAATTTCTCATAATCAACCTCTATTGTACTCTCTATAGTGGCACTATCACCAACATGTTTTAACTCTCCATTAATTTCCATATCTAAAGATTCTACTTCTGGGTCTACTACCTTTATAGTAGCTTTTTTTAGTACTCTTGAATTTTTCATAATACCAACTGAAGAATACCCAACCTTTAATGCTGTCATCTTATTTCCTTCTATTTTTAGAGTCCCTGAATTATCTAAAACATTAAACCAAATATTCGGATCTTTCGCATATGAGGGAACTTTAATATATTCACCAGTAGACAAGGTAACTGTTTCGTTTAATTTTACTACATATTTATCTATATCTTTAACATATTCCCCATCTACAATTTCAATTTCTACTCCTTTTACCATTGGTCTAAATATTCCAAATTTAAAAAGGTAGTACTGCGCAACAAGCAATATAGGAATAGATATAATTATGGCAATTTTTCTGTATTTCTTATTTTCTACAAATCTCATCTATCCACTTCCTTTTAGCCTAGTATATAATCATTTGTTTTGTAAGCAATCTACCTAAGTTAAATATTGGGATAAACTGGAAAATTATTATATTTCAGAATATCCCTATACTAATTATAAACCATAAATTTAAAATTTAAAACTAAAATTACTGTTATTTTATTGCTATTAAAATGCTTTTAAATTAGTGAAATAACATTTGTCTTGTCAGCTGAAAAGTTATATAATTAATTAAAAAGAAATTATATTTGTATTATATGAGGAGGATTTTAAATTGGAAATCAATTGCAAAAAAAGAAATTTTAAATCGTTTGCTAAAAGTAAAAACATTGAAATTTCTGTTCAAAGGTATCTTATTGATGCATTAAGTTATATGGCACTCGGTCTTTTTTCTTCCCTTTTAATTGGAACAATTTTTAACACATTAGGAGATAACTTTAACATATCTCTTTTTACTGAGGTTATAAGCCCACTTGCTAAGCAAGTTACAGGTCCAGCTATTGCAGTAGCCATTGCATATGGACTTCAAGCTCCTCCCCTTGTACTATTTTCTTGTGCACTTGTTGGTGCTTGTGGTAATGAATTAGGAGGGCCTGTTGGTGCATTTGTCGCTACACTTTTTGCAGTAGAAATTGGAAAATTAGTTTCAAAAGAAACAAAGGTAGACATATTAGTTACACCTGCTGTAACAATCCTAATAGGAGTACTTGTGGCAGAACTTATTGGACCAGCCGTTTCTGCATTTATGACTTCATTTGGAAACATAATAATGCAAGCAACAACTATGCAACCTATAATAATGGGAGCTCTTGTCTCTGCACTTGTTGGAATAGCTCTTACACTACCTATAAGTAGTGCAGCTATTTGCATGATGTTAAGTTTGGGAGGTCTTGCTGGTGGAGCAGCAACTGTCGGTTGTTGTTGCCAAATGATAGGTTTTGCTGTTATGAGTTTTAGAGAAAATGGAGTAGGAGGTCTTGTAGCTCAAGGACTTGGTACATCCATGCTTCAAGTACCCAATATAATAAAAAATTGGAAAATTTGGATACCACCTACAATAGCTTCAATAATACTCGGTCCATTATCTACAACAATATTTAAAATGGAAAATATACCTATTGGCTCTGGTATGGGAACTTGTGGATTAGTTGGACAATTTGGAACAGTAACTGCCATGCAAAGTGCTGGAAAAGGTGGCATAACTATGTGGGTTGGTATACTTTTACTTAACTTTGTACTTCCTGCTATTGTAACTCTAATAATATCAGAATTTATGAGAAAAAAAGGTATGATAAAACCAGGCGATTTAAAATTAGATGTATAAATAAAAAACTACTCCTTACTTTTTTATAAGTAATAAGGAGTAGTTTTTTTTATGAAAATTCCAACATTTTTTTCAATAACCAGTCCATAGAACCTTTAACTTCATTCCAAAGTACTATATTTTCATCATAGTAATAGACAGCTTCTCCCTTTTCTTCTGCTGTAACAAACTCTCTACCAAAGGCATTTCGCCAATCTATTAAATATAATCCAATATATTTGTTTTTATTTTTAGCACTTTTAATAGCATCACTTGCTAAAAACATATTTTTATTTTTGAAATAATAAAGAGCTTTGCTATACATCCATGTAGCAGACTTTTCTACTTTATACATTTCAAATAAATTATTTATTGCCATTCTATCATTTAACCTAATTAATACATTAAGCAATTTATACCTTATTCCTTGCTCATCATCAGGATTGATTTCTATTAAATACTCTAATACTTTTCTAGCTTCTTTTAAATTATCAATACTCTCTAACTTCCTCGCAAGAGACTCAAGTGCTAACATATAAGCTCTAGTAGATATACCTTTCCAAAATCCAAGTTGTCTATCTTCTTTAGTAATCATACTTTTCCCAATGTTTACAGCTTCTTCCATATACCTAATTGACTCAATATGGTTTTTAGCTTCTTGTGATAGTTTAATATATCTTTTATAAAGTATTTTTTTCTTTTCTAACTCTAAATCTATGGCTTTGGATTTAGGGTTACTCTCTCTTACCCAAAATTCAATATTAGAGATAGCAATAGTATCTTGATTTAAAAAGTCAATATTACAGACTTCCTTTATTAATGATGATTTATTATTTATAGTGTTTAAAGAAACACCTATTTGTTTTGAAAATTCCTTTTTTGTTATATGTAATGGATGCTTCTTATTATATAAGAGATTTTGCTCCAAGACTATGTTTAGTATAGCTGAAGACCATATATCAGCTCTAGAAGAATGAATTATCTCTTTATTATTATCTAAAAGGTCCTGCAAAATTTTAAAACTTATATCTTTATATTCTTGATTTAAATTGGAGTTGCAAAATCTATTTATCTTGTCTTTAATTTCTTCTATCTTGCTTGTCATGACTCCTCCTCCATATTTTACACATATAAAACTACTGCTACAAATTCAAGTTCTTCTTCTCCTATATTCTCTATAGAATGTTCTTCACCATCAGCAGTATATATTACATCACCCTCATTTACTTCTACAAATTCCCCATTATCAAAGACTTTACCTTTTCCCTTTAATATATAATATACCTCAAAATCAGTTGTATGGTCATGCACACCAATTGAACTTCCTACTGGTAAAGTTACTCTTTTAAATAACCTTCCTTTTCCTTTAAGCTCTTCAACTTGTAATATATTTTCAAGCTTAACTTTTCCAACACCACCAGTTAAATTTTCTTTTACTTCTACTTGTAATTCAGATTTCTTTCTTATCATAGCTCATCCCACCTGCCAAACAATCAATCTAACTACTAAATTGGCATATCCTTTCCATAATATGTTGTATTTTAATATAATAATAACATATATTCTTGTAAAAAAATATTACTGAATATATAAAATAATACTATTTTTACATATTATTAACACTTGGTTTTCTTATGTCATAAGTTGACGTCTTTATAAAAAAAACATATACTCATATGGTATGGAAAATTTTTGTTAAATTATTAGTCTGGAGGTTCTCGACATATGTCAGTTTTAAAAACTCAAGAAAAGCTTAAACAACCTAAGGATTTATATTTTTGTTGTTCAATATTTACATTTGTAGGACTTGCATACTATGGTATGAAATTAGTGCTATTGTTGTTTCTAGCTGAACAAGTATCTAAAGGTGGTTTAGGATTAACACCAGCTGAATCTGCATCAATGCTTGCATCCTTTTTAGCATGGACTTATTTCTCTCCAGTTATTGGTGGATGGGTTAGTGATAGATTTTTAGGTCCAAAAAATTGTATTATACTTGGAATGATAATGGTTTCAATTGGTTACTTTTTAGGATATCTGGCAAATAGCAAAATGGATGTAAATATCATGATATTCTTATCTGGATTAGGAATAGGTTTTTATAAGGGAAACTTACATACCTTAGTTGGAAACTTATATACTAATGATGACCCAAGAAAAGATGGCGCTTTTTCTATTACATATATGGCTACTAATCTGGGAACATTATTTGGCCCTTTAATCTGTGGTTTGGTCGCTAATGAATGGTTTGCTATGAAAAATGGTACCTATATAAATATGTATGGTTACAGATATGTATTTTTATTTGCGTCAATTACTGTTTTAATAGGTTTGTTATTTTTTATATTTGGTCACAAAAGATTTTATAAATCTTCAAATAATGAATTTAGTAGTGGAAAAGAAACTATAAAGAAATCATTAGAATATAAGAAATTACTTGCTTCAAAACCATTAACTTCAGTTGAGAAAAAAAGAATAATAGTAATATTAATATTAGCTTTTTTTACAGTATTCTTTTGGATAGCATATAACCAAGCTTCTATGTCTATAGCTTTGTATACAAAAGAACACATAAATCTGACTGTTGGTAATTTTCAAATACCAACTTCATGGATAGATTCATATAACGGTCTTCTTTGTGTCATCCTTGGCCCTATATCTGCTCTAGTCTGGGTAAAATTATCTCAGTCTAAAAAAGGTGATTTAAGTGTACCTTCAAAAATGAGTCTAGGATTTATACTATTAGCTGTGGCATTTTTATTTATGATAGTCGCAGTTATACAAACAGGAACTGACCCTAATTCCCTTCAGAAAGCAAGTGTATTTTGGGTAATTGGATTTTTAACATTCCAAAGTATAGGAGAGATTTGTTTTTCTCCAGTTGGATATGGCATGGTAAATAAACTTTCACCAGAAAAATATATTTCATTCCTAATGGGTGTTTGGTTCTTAGGTAAATTTGCAGCAAATAAATTGTCTGGTTATACACAGGCTATTATAGACCACCTTGGTATGTTACAAGTATTTATAGTAATCCCTTCATTCTTATTGTTATTTGGAATTATATTACTTATAATGAATAAAAAACTTGTAGAATTATCAAAGTAAAAACTATGTTTAAGTTTAATAGATAAGATATCAAAAATCGAGGCATTAAAATGCCTCGATTTATTTATAGTATTCAACTACAAAACTATATAGCTCTAGTATAAACTTTTAACCATTCTCTTTCTTCACCACTTAGGAAAGGAGATATTTTATCATAAACTAATTTATGATACCAGTTTAAATAATCTTTTTCATCTTGATTCATTAATTCTGGAACTATACCATCTAAATCAATAGGAGCTAATGTAACAACTTCAAACTCCATAAATTGACCATAAAAATTCTTTTCAGCTTTTCTAACTACTATTTCATTTTCTGTTCTTATACCATGAGAACCTTCTATATATATACCTGGTTCATTAGTAGTTACCATTCCTTCTTCAAGAACTGCACTATCAAATCTTTCAGGAACGACTCTCCATCTAAATCCATTTGGAGCTTCATGAACATTTAATACAAATCCTATACCATGTCCAGTTCCACATTGATAATCTATCCCCATATTCCACATACAACTTCTAGATAATATATCTAGGTTATACCCTCTACAACCATGTAAGAATTTAACCTTAGAAAGATTTATCATACCTCTTGCTACAGAAGTGAAATGTAATTTTAATTCATCACTTATAGGTCCTAATACTGTAGTTCTAGTTATATCAGTAGTTCCATCATAATATTGTCCACCTGAATCCACTAAGAATAAGCCTTCAGCTTCTAACTTATAATTTGATTCTGGAGTTGCACTATAATGCATCATAGCAGCATGCTCTTTATATGCAGCAATTGTATTGAAACTTGGTTCAAAGAATCCTTCTTGTTCTCTTCTTAGTCCCTCTAATTTTTCAGTAGCACTTATTTCAGTTATTTCCATCTTACCTATATTATTCTTTAACCAGTACATAAATTTAGTGAAAGCTACACCATCTTTAACATGTGAATTTCTTATATTCTCTAATTCTACCTCATTTTTTTGAGCCTTAAAGAACATTACTGGATTAAACTCATCAACTTTTTCAACTCCACAAGGTATATTATTGTAAATTGCATAGTTAATCTTAGTTCCATCAACTAAAACTTTTTCATCTTTATCTATGTGTTTTACAAAATCATATACATCATTATATGGTTTTATTTGTACATTTTCTTTAGCCAATTCATTTAATATTTCTTCATTTAATTTACTTTCATCAACAAATAAATAAACTTCTTTTAAAGTTATCACTGCATAAGAAAGTACAACTGGACTGTATTTAACATCTCCACCTCTTATATTAAATAACCATGCTATATCATCAAGAGTAGTTATTACATGAGTAGAAGTACCTTTTTCACTCATTTTTTCTCTCAATCTAGCTAACTTTGAACTAAAACTTTCTCCACAGTATTTAACATCTAATAAAAATGCCTTACTATCTGATAAAGTTGGTCTATCTGCCCATATGCTATCTATTAAATCATATTGGTATTCTACTTTTATACCTTTTTTAGATAATTTTTCAGCTAATGTAGCTCCTTCTTTAGCACATATAACTTTACCATCAAAACCTAAAGTTCCACCTTCTGGAATATTTGTATATAAATATTCGTCAGTAGTTGGGCAACCTTCTTGTCCCATTTTAAATAATTTTATTGTACTTCCTTCTAATTGAGATTCTGCTTGTATAAAATATCTTCCATCTGTCCATAATCCAGCTTCATCTTTAGTCACAATAACTGTTCCAGCTGAACCATTAAATCCTGATATAAATTCTCTTGATTTGAAGTAATCTCCTACATATTCACTTTGATGATTGTCAGAAGACGGAATCATATAAGCGTCAATATTTTTTTCTTCCATAAGTCTTCTTAATTCATTTACTCTGTCTTTTATAGTCACAACAAGACCTCCTCAAAATAATAGTTTGAATAACTAAATATATAAGTATGTAAAGTTTCTTACATAAATTTTCCTTTTATATAATTTATATAAATCTTATACACTCTAATTATCACAATTATAATTTTAATTACAATATCTATCTGTGTAAAGCTTTTTTTTCATAATTAAAGAGGAAATTACGTTTGATTTTATATTCAAATGTAATTTCCTTTATTTTCACCAATTAAGTATGGATTATTTTGTTTCTGTTAACAAATCCATTGCCATTAATTTTGTCAATATATGTCTTAATCCAAGTAATATTAAACCAAAGATTATTAAGACTCCTGCTATTCCTCCAAATATTTGCAAAAAACCTAATGTAGCTGTAAATCCAGCAATTTTTCCTGATAATAAACTAGCAAAGAAACTTGTTAGATACCATGCACCCATAGACAATGTAGCATATTTAGCTGGAGCTAGTTTATTAAACATTGCAAGACCTATAGGAGATAAAAATAACTCCCCTACAGTTGTAAATATATAGGTTACTACTATAAAAAGTATGCTAGCTTTTATTGTGCCATCTGAACCATTAGCTAATGTGGCCAATACCATAACTATAAAACCAAGACCCATTATTATCATTCCTAATCCCATTTTAACTGGAATAGAAAAGTCTCCTCTTTTAGTATTAGATAATTTAACCCACAAAGCAGCTAACACAGGGCATAACGCTACACATAATATAGCATTTAAGGATGTAAGCCATGCTACTGGCATTTCAAATCCAAATAGAGTTCTATTTACATTATCTCTTACATAAATCATAAATGAACTTTGTGTTTGATAGTATGCTGTCCAAAATAAAACTACAAATAAGAATAACACAACCATTGCTATTATTCTATTTTTCTCTAATTTAGTAAGTGGACTATACTCAATTTTTTCACCTTTATTTCCCTTAGTAACTGGATGTTTTCCAACTTCTTTTAGTAGCTTTGGTGCAAGAAGTGTAAATATAATCATACCAAGCATCATACCTATACCACAAACTAAGAATGCCATCTTATATCCATAAGACACTATATCTCCATTTACTCCTCTTACTGCAAATACATTATCAGAAAGCAATCCACATATGATTGGAGCTATGAACGCACCTACATTTACTGCCATATAGAATAAACTATATGCTGCGTCTTTTCTTGATACCTCGGTTTTAGGATATATATCACCAACTATATTGGAACAACTTGATTTAAAAAAACCATTTCCTAAAATGATTATTGATAGGCCTACCCAAACCATACTAATAGATGTAGACGATGCAAACAAAACAAAGTCACCTATCGCTATTAAAAGTGCACCTATAGATATACATTTTTGTTGACCTAAAACTTTATCTGCCAACCAGCCACCAATTAATGGTGTAAGATATATAAGACCTGTAAACAAACCAAACATTGAAGTTGCTTCTTGAGTAGAAAGTCCTAGACCACCTTGAGCTACACTCGCTGTAAAAAATAATACCAGCAAAGCTGTTAATCCATAATAACTAAATCTTTCCCATAAAATCGTCATACAAACAAGCCAAAAACTCTTCGGATGACTAGCTTTTTTAGATACGCTTTCAGTATTTGACATAAAAAAACGCCCCCTTATTATTTTTATAGTTAAATTCAGTACTAAGATTAGCTTAATCATTTTAACACATACTTATAATAGCATCTTTTTTTATATTACTCAATAGATTATTGTTAATATTTTCATTTTTTTATTATTATTTTTAAAATTATGAAAAATATTATTTTTCAAGTATTTTTAAAGAATAACTTTAGTATATATATTTAAATAGTATTTTTTTAACT
>NZ_JAGWCS010000083.1:0-16971 GCF_020657705.1 Clostridioides sp. ZZV15-6598
GTTTTTGTCAACTCAAAATTACTATTTTAATTAAAATTTTCAATAAAAAAATATATCACTACTTAGATATATTTTTTATAACTATTCATTCATTTAATAGTTATTTATAATTAAAATCTAAACAATGATATATTAATTTACTTATCTTTTTTAGCTCTACTTCTACTTTTCTTTACATTTGAGCAATTTCTACAGGAAGGCGAACAGTATTGAGATTTAGAATTTGTAGGTATATAAATCTTTCCACAGTACTTACATTTATTTAAAGATGCAGGTTCACTTGTAATTGCAAATGCATAGATAGTTTCAATGGCTGTTTTTAATGAATTAAATTCCCATGCAATAGTTGGTTTATCTAATTGACTTATAGAAAATCCAATCTTTTGAGGATTAAACCCTCCAGACATAATAGTTACACTTTCAGTTAGTAAGTTAGACATATTTTTATAAACACAAATTTGATTAAAATGTCTACACATATCCTTAGCAAAATTTACAATCCAATCCAATTGTTCTGTATAAAACCTTGAAAATACTAAATCTAAAATCAGTGGTCTTTTTCCAAAAAACTTAGGTGATTCCTCTCGTTTTGATACATCTATACCTCGTTTATATTTTTTAAAGTACACATCTTCATCACTTGCAAATGGGATGAACATATTTATATACTCATCAGTATTCAATATATTCTCTTTTGTAATATAATTCTTTTCAATCATCAGTACTCTTTCTTCACCAACAATATCTCTATTATATACACTTGAATAAATTAATCCTAACAGTCCATATTTCTTTACAAATTCGAGTACTTCTTTTTTTAATCTCATTTCTTTAGTTTCTTTTGATATATCTTGTAATGCTTCTTGCCCTATGCGAATTATATCTACTATAATTTCATCTGCAACATCAAATGGATTGTACATAGTAAACACAGCATCTTCTGTTGGTACTATATACAGTTCGTCTTCTTCAGTAATTTTATATTCATAATCACTATATCGAATCCAATCACTAGCAAAATTTCCAATTAATTCTATATTTTTATTCATAATAATACCTTCCTTCCAATGTAATAGTTAATATTTATTTACTATTACATTTTTAGTTTATTCTATAATTTTTATCATGTCAACTCTTCTTTTTAATTTTATATAGCATTAAATCATATAACAACGCCAATTTTCTATATATTAATACTAACCAATAGTAATCTTATAATTAATTTTATCAAAATCTATTTACATTTGAAATCAATCTCTTTATAATAATATGTAATATATAAATAATTTTACATATTACATATTAATTATAAAGAGAGGTACTCATAAAATGGATAGAAAACGTGAATTAAAACAACTATACAAGGAAATGAAATTTGACATTGGTGTATTTATGATAAAAAGTGATGTTACTAAAAAGATTTACCTTGGAAAGAGCAATGACATAAAAAGCAAATTTAACTCCCTCAAATTTCAACTTGGTGCTGGGTCATGCATGGTAAGAGATTTAAATAATGATTGGAAAAAATATGGAGAAAAAGCATTTACATTTGAAATTTTAGAACTTATAAAACACGATGATAATAAAACTGAAAAAGACTACTTAGAAGAATTAGATATTTTAGAAATGGTTTGGTTAGAAAAGTTAAAAGAAGATAAATCTTATGAGATTTATTCTTTATAAAAAATAGGCATCATAGCTTCTTTTTGATGTGAATATGATAGGATGGAATTGTCATATGATTTTGTGTATGGCTCAATTCATCTTGCCACTTATGGAGGTGTCTCAAAATGAGCTTTTTAGTTCATTAGGCACTCTTTTTTTATATGAAATCAAATATATTTTCATCATTTCAACAATGAAAAAGAGGCTTATCTATATTTTAGGATAGCCCCATTATTTTTTAGTACACCCAATTCAATTTTAGTATATAATTTTGATACATAATCTTAATAAAAAAATCTTCTAATTGATTTTTATCATAAAATCAACTAGAAGATTTATATAGTTTAACATTTATACACTATATATCACTAAAACATAAGCATTATACTGACTTTTACTGTATATTATGTATTCATTTTACTGACAACATTCTATTATTTTGTAGCCTCTAAACATTGCTCTATAACCTTATTATCATTTATACCTATTGCAGTAACTTTATTAGCATTATTTAATATACTCTTATCGCTTTTATCTGAAACTAAAACAACAGGAGTATTTTTAGCCATTGGTGAAGCAACTAAAGCATAAACTAAATCATCTCCACTTGCCACATAAAAATCTTTTGTTTCACTATAAAACTTCTTAATTACATTCTTATTAGTTTCATATCTATCACTACCATCAATTCTAGTTGCTCTATATCTACTTACTATATAATCACTTAGTGTAGATTTTCCTCCAACTGCATATACTGGAACAGGTGAAACACCAAACCATGGGTCTAAATCTGTATCTTCTGCTGCTGAAGCTATATCCTTTGTCAATAGAATAGGAGCACCATCTCTATACGCAACAGACGCAACACTCACTGCATCAGCTTCATCTTTAAATCCATTTACTAAAAACGTCTTATCACTTCTTTTTATCTTTTCTATTTCAGCTGCGATTTTATAACTTGTATCTACTCTATCTACTCCATCAATTCTTATAACCTGCATTCTTCTCATAAGTAGCATTTTTTCTACATCTTTACTTATAGTATTTTCGCCACCTATTATATATATCTTAGTAACTCTATTAAGCCTTTGTAAAGTGGCTTCTGGTATATCATCCTTATTAGTTAATAAGATTGCTGCATTATTTACCCCTGCAAGACCACTAGCAGAAATACCATCTACCATTGTAGAATCAGAATTGATAAGTACAGCTGTTGTATAATCTTGCTTATCTGCAATAATGCCAGCTGTTTCATATTTATCCGTTCCTTTGATATTTTCGATTTTATCTAGTGCATTTGCTGATGTTGGAAAACTAACACTTAATAATAATGCTGAAATACCTAATGCTAATATTCTTTTACTAAACTTCATAAATTACCTCCCTCAAAATAAATATATTTAGTATCAGTATAATATAAATTCGCTTAAAAGTAGTGTAAAAATAGTTACACTTTTTTTATAATTTGAATCATTCTAAATTAAACACATCTCATCCATTGAAATAACTTCATTCATCCTATAAGCTAAACCGTCCCATGTTTTTTTTGACATATCTACAAACAACCTTTTCTCTAAATTAGATAATAGATATTGTATTTTAGAGTCCATTGCATTATATAAATTCTTCTCAAATATAGGTAACTCTTCTTCATTTGGAATACCTTCTCCATGCATAGAAGGTAGAGTTACATATTCTATCTTGCCAGAATCATTAATCTCACTACCAATCCATTCTCTAACACCAGGAATATCAGTGGTAATTACATCTAGTCCACATGATAAAGCCTCTAAAACTACAACAGGCAATCCTTCATAAAACGATGGTAATACAAATATATGTGACTTATTAAATAACTCAGCCAAGTCACTTTGGTCTAATTTTCCTAGGAAATTCATTTTAAATGGAGATTGACTTGCAAGCTTAACAATCTCATTATAAGATTCAACATCACTTCCTGTACCTGCAAAATTTACTTCTATTAAATCTTTACGATATATTAGTCTGGATATAGCTTTTATAAATGGAATTAATCCTTTTGATTTACATATCTTTCCTGCAAATACTATCCTTATCTTATCATTTTTTATTTTATAATTTTTATCATAAAATACACTATCATTATATCCACTGCCAATCACAACTACTTTACTGTCACTTACTCCAAAAGTCTTTATAATATCATTTTTTTGTTTTTTATGAAGAGCAAATATTAAGTCTAATTTTTTTATATTTGATATTATATATTCTTTTTCTAAATCTATAGTGTTTAACTGTCTTAAGCAAGTCCCATGACAAACAGACATAACTTTAATATCTTTCACAATCTCTCTAACAAATGCAGTTAAAAGATATAAATGATGACATATTATAATATCTGGCTTAAAATCTTCCTTAGCTCTGTCTATATTTATTTTAAATTGATGTTTTAATCTATTTATCATTTCTACATTTAAATCTCTATATCTAGTACTTTCATATGGCATAGAATCACTCATTCCTACAACAGGAAAATTTAATTCTCCACAATTATACTTTACTGGATAAAAACTTACATCACTTGAAAAACAGTTTACATTGTCATTAACATCTATACCTGCAATTACAGCTTGCTCATGACCTATTTTTTCAAACCCTTTTATCATACCACACATGTATATTCCACTACCCGTACTATTTGGTTTTTGTGTTATTATATGAAGAATTTTCACTTTTTTACTTACCGCCCCTCTAAAATTAAACAATTTCATATAATCTAATCGTTATATATATCTAGATACAAACAAGATGAATCATCTTTTACTTTGAATCTTGGCACCTTAATTGCTTTATAGTCGTTATCCTCAAAGTCTCTAACTTTATTATGTATATATCCTATGCCAAATTTTTCTGCTATACGTATCAATTCTTCTTCTTTTATGAGGTTATACCTATCACAAGCACTTGTAAAACCATCACTTGTTAACATCAGTTGAAAATCTTTTTTTATTTCTAAGTATCCGTATATTGAGTTTTCCACAGCGTCCTCATCAAAATCCAATATCCAGTATCCTTCTTTGGTATTCTTTTTCAATCTATTGCTTACTATTGTGTCCATGACACTTGACTTTATCTCATCAAAAGTCATTTCTTCTAAATTAGAAAGCTTACTCATTTCATCAAACACAGCGTTATCAAATTTACAAATAGTTCTATCTTTTATGACTTTAGAATCTCCATTTTTAATAAACAAAGCACAATCTCCTAATAAAAAATACTCTACTTTATTTTCATGAAATTTAACAATAGCTATAGAACTTGATGGTAAATCTAATTTCTCGACCTTTATTCCATTTAACTTTGTCTCATACTCTTTTTTAACTTCTATTATTCCATCATTAACAATGCTCTTTAATGATTCTTCTTTATTCATATTTTTATATAAATACTTATTCCACCACTGAACATACCATCTTGCATCACTTTCATCTGATACTAAATTCCTTCCATTGAGTCCTGTCGCACCATCCAAAACCCATGCACCAAATGGACTTATCCCAACTACATCTTCATTAAATTTCGCTGTACCTTGACTACACAATAGGCTATAGTCTCTTATATTTAAAGCCATACCATCCTCCAAATTGAATATCTAAAAATAAAGTTCTATTTAAAATTATACAACAAATAAAAAAATCTACAACAAAACTTGTTGTAGATTTTTAATTTAATCAGTATTTATTTTATATTTTTTATACTTTAGTGGTGAAATAATCTATTTTTAGTAAATGCCATAACTATATTGTACTTATTGCAAGTTAATATAACATTATCATCACGAATAGATCCACCTGGTTGTGCTATAAAACTCACTCCACTTCTTTTAGCACGCTCTATATTATCTCCAAATGGGAAAAATGCATCAGAACCAAGTGCTACTCCTGTTAAAGTTTTAAGCCATGCTCTTTTGCCTTCTCCAGTAAGAGGTTCTGGTTTTTCTTCAAAGAAATTTTGCCATATGCCATCAGCAAGTACATCCATATAATCATCAGAAAGATATACATCAATGGTATTATCTCTATCTGGGCGACCTATATCTTTTTTAAATTTTAAATTTAATACTTTAGGATGTTGACGAAGATACCAAGTATCTGCTTTATTACCTGCAAGTCTAGTGCAGTGAATACGTGATTGTTGCCCTGCACCTACTCCTATTACTTGTCCATCTTTAGCATAGCAAACTGAATTTGATTGTGTATATTTTAATGTGATAAGAGCTATAATTAAATCACGCTTTGCACTATCTGTAAAGATTTTATTATCTGTTGGAATATCTTTTAACAAGTCTTCATTTATTAATATTTCGTTTCTACCTTGTTCAAAAGTAATTCCATAAACATCCTTTGTTTCAATAGGTTCAGGAGTATAATTTTCATCAATTTTTACAATATTATAATTCCCTTTACGCTTTCCTTTTAATATTTCAAGAGCTTCATCTGTATACCCTGGGGCTATTACACCATCAGAAACTTCTCTTGCTATAATAGTTGCAGTCTCTTTGTCACACTCATCTGAAAGTGCTATAAAATCTCCATAAGAAGACATTCTATCTGCCCCTCTTGCCATTGCATAAGCACAAGCTAATGGAGAAAGCTCTAAATCATCAACAAAGTATATTTGCTTTAAAGTATCTGATAAAGGTACTCCTACTGCTGCACCTGCTGGACTTACATGTTTAAATGAAGTCGCTGCTGGAAGACCAGTAGCCTCTTTTAGTTCTTTTACAAGTTGCCAGCTATTAAATGCATCCAAAAAATTTATGTATCCAGGCTTTCCATTTAATACTTCTATAGGAAGTTCTCCATTTTTCATATAAATTTTTGATGGTTTTTGGTTTGGATTACAGCCATACTTTAGTTCTAGTTCTTTTGCCATACACTCATCCCTCTCTATAGTAAATTAATCTTAAATTTGACTAATCCCATATTAATTAAATTATCCGTACTAATAAAATTATATGGCATATTTATCCATTAATCAACTATATTTTTTAAAACTCCTATTCCTTCGACTTTGCATTCAACCACATCACCGTGTTTTAAATATACTTGAGGATTCATTCCCATAGCAACACCTGCTGGAGTTCCAGTTGAAATTATATCTCCTGCCTTCAGAGTCATTCCTCTTGATAAATCACTTATTACAGTAGGTATATCAAATATAAAGTATTCTGTATTAGAATCTTGTCTTACTTCTCCATTTACCACACTACTTATATCTAGTTTTAAAGGATGCTCAAATTCTTCTTTATGTACTATGCAAGGTCCCATAGATGTATGTGTATCTAAACTTTTTCCTCTATACCACTGCACATGTTTATCTTGAAGTGCTCTTTCACTTATATCATTCATTATTGTATATCCAAATATATATTCATAGGCATCTTCTTTTGATATGTTTATACCTTCTTTTCCTATAATTACTGCAAGCTCTGATTCATAATCCAACTTTTCTACTAAGTCTCCATGTAAACTTATCTTATCATCCACTCCAATTACCTTATCTGCTCTTTTAGAGAAATAAATTGGATAGTCTGGCATAACTACATTTTTTATAACACCATCTGGAATTTCATTGACATGGTCTTTATAGTTTAGACCTAAACATATAATATCTTTTTTAGGTCTTACAATTGGGGAACATAGTTTCACTTCTTCTAACTTATAACACTTTGCATTTTCAAATGAATTGTTTTTTATTTTTTCTAAATCTCCTGTAGATACATTTTCAATAAAATCATTCATATCTGTATATAATTTACTTAATCCCAAACTATTAATTTCATAGATACTATTTGTTTCTGAGTTAAATACACCTATATTTTCTTCATTGCCAGTACAGAAAGTTACAAATTTCATTTCTATTCCTCCATTCAATAAGTTGATTAATAATATTTTATTTTTATTAGTTTATATCAATTGTAATAGATAATATATATATGTCAATATATATTTAAAAATAGAGTTCTAAAAAGTACAATAATTCACAAATATCAGAAATTAGTAAAAGTAATATAATTATAATAAGATAGTTTTGAAAAACTTTATTTATTCAGATAAACTTTCTATAAAACACAATATAAAAAGGTATACTTAATAAATAAGCATACCTGCATTCTTTCAATATTATTATGTCCAGCTATTTTTTAGTTATAATATTTTTTATTTAGACAAAACCTCTTGGTAAAGCCTATTTACTTATAAACTTTCATTAAATCTTCGCCAATACATATATCTCCAGTTCTTAAAACTTCAACTTTATCTATGTCATAAGAATTGGTTATAACTATAGGAGTTATTACAGATTTAACGCTTTTTTTAATTTTTTCTAAATCAAATCTTATAAGTTTTTGCCCACAGTGAACTTTGTCTCCCGTATTTACTAATGCTTCAAATCCATCGCCATTCATCTTTACAGTATCTAATCCAATATGTATTAGTATCTCCAAACCATCTTCACTCTTTATACATATAGCATGTTTAGATGGCAAAAATACTTGAATTACCTCACCATCAACAGGAGAAGACACAACTCCTTCTTGTGGCTCTATTGCAATCCCATCACCTAACATTTTACTAGAAAAAGCATCATCAGGAACATCAGTTATACTTAATACTTTCCCTGTAAGTGGCGATTGTAATATTCCTTTTATATAATTACTTTTTACTTCTTCAGTTTTATTTTTTGAGAATAACTTTTTGAACATATTAAATCTCCTCATCACAATAATTTAAATTAACTTCTCATATTATCTACATTATACACTTTAATTCATAAAATATATTACCTGAAATATACTATATATATTTATTCCAGTAATAATTATAGTCATATACGAGAACATATATTTAACTCTTTTGTCATCCATATTTTTACTAATAGAGGAACCTATAATTCCTCCCAACACTGCTCCTATTATCATAAAAGGTAATCCAGATAAATCATATATACCAAACCCTGTATTTATGAAAACTGTAACTAACTTTGAAATATTAGAAAATAAAATAGTTATAATGGAATTAAACGCAGCTTCTTTAGCTGATAATCCAAATAATATTGTAAACACAGCCACATTTATAGGACCTCCACCTATTCCTAAAAATGAAGATATAATCCCTAAAAAAATGCCAACAATAAAATATGTAATGTTAGTATTAAACTTAACATTTAAACTTTTATCTCTATATAAATAAACCATTACTAACAAAATAATCATTATAATATTTTGAGTTATTTTTATTATAGAAGGATTATTTACATATGAAATAGATAAATCTAGTAACCTTTGACCTATAGTACCTCCTAATACTGATGCCCCACCAATTAAAATAAGTCTAAAGTTTATTTTAAAAAGTTTTGATTTAATTTGTTTATATACAGAAACAATTGCCATTGATAACACAGTAAATGATGATAACACACTTATTGTTGAAACATCAAATACTCCAACCAAATCTAGTACTGGCTTTATTATTACACCTCCACCAATACCCGTTATAGCTCCTATAGTTGTTGAAAGTATAGCTATTACAAATAAAATTACATTCATTTAAAATCATCCTAACTAAATTTACTCTTCTCAAAACCCTTTAATTATACATAATTTTTAATCACTTTAACTTAGAATTCTAAATACTAAAATTATTTTGGTATTTGATTTTTATATACTAATGCTGATATTTTTTCTAAGTCACTAAAAGTAGACATTAAAAATTCTTTATATCCACAGTAATTGTTACTAGAATCAATATACATAGAATTTTTCATTCTTTTGCATCCACCACCACATACTCTGTAAAAATTACAATTTAAACAAATACTTTCTTCATTTATATCTTTATGCAAAAATTCTTGCATTTTAGATTTTCTTAAAATATCCAATAAAGTGTTATCTTTTATATTACCTAAATTAAAGTTATCTAGTACATAAAAATCACATGGATATACACTTCCATCAGCCTCTATTACAAATTGTGGTTGGCATTTTCCAATTATCCCACAGGTACTAGGAATTCCTGTAATTAAAATAGATATAAGATTATCTAACAAATTAATACTTATATAATTTCCTTTATCAAACTCATTTTTCCAAAGCTTAAATATTATTTTATAAAAATATGCAAAATATTTAGGTTCTAAAGAGTACTCTGACTTAGTTTTGCAATCTAAATCATCTAAGCAAGGGATAAACTGTATATACTTCACATCGTTTACTTTTATAAAATTAAAAACCTCTTTTGGATTAAGTGCAATCTGATTTGTCAAAACACATAGTATATTAAAGTCTATTTTGTATGTTTCCAGTAGTTTTTTTGTATTTATTACGTCTATATAACTTCCCTTATTATCTGAATATACACGATTTTTATCATGCAAATCTTCTAGTAAATCTAATGATAATCCTACTAAAAAATTATTTTTCTTTAAAAACTCACACCATTGATTATCAATAAGCGTTCCATTAGTTTGAATAGAGTAATTTACTCTTATATTTTTTTTCATTTTTCTAACATACTCAATAAAATATTGGAAAAATTTTAACCCTGCTAAAGTAGGCTCTCCACCTTGAAAAGCAAATGTAACTCTATCTCCATTATCCAAAATTTCAAATGTATTATTTACTATGTTTTTTATAGTATCTTCCTGCATAATACCATAGGATTTTACTTCTCTTAAATCACTCACATTTGCATAAAAACAATATCTACATCTCAAATTACATAACGATGAAACGGGTTTAATTAAAACTGATATACTTTTCATTATAAAAAACCTTCTTTATTAAATATTTTTTACTTGTTTAATATTTTCTACTTATCAGATAATAGTCTATAATATTCGTCTCTTCCTGGATAAGCTCTACCCTCTTCTATTTCTGTTTTCCATCTACTTGAACCTGTCCCTTTTACAGGTCCTTTTAAAAGTGGGTCATTCGTTTCTAACATCCAATTATCAACTTTCTTTCTCAATTCATTTGCTATGTCTTGATAATCTGAATCATTTATTAGATTGTTTTCTTCTAGTGGGTCTTTTCTTAAATCATAAAGTTCTTCTTTATCATTAGGGACATAAAATTTATCTCTAACAGCTTTACCTGATAAACTCAAATGGGAATCAACTGTAATATATACTTTAGGCCCATCTTCAAAGTTTCTAACATAGCTATATTCATTAGTCCTTATTCCTCTCATTGGTCTATACTGGTCATGCCATGTCATTTCTGTAAAAAATGAGTCTCTACCTATATCTTCATTTGTTTTTAATAAATTGGCGAAACTTTCTCCATCTATATTCTTAGGAATTTCAGCTTCGATTAAATCTAGTATAGTTGGCAATAAATCAATATTACATAATAGTGCTTCTTTTTTCACATTTTTTTGAGAAGAATTAGGTAATAAAATTATAAGTGCTGTCTCCAATCCTGCTTCTTTTAGCATCCCTTTAGCTCCTGGAAATGCAACTCCATGGTCTGTTGTCAGTATAACAATTGTATTTTTATCTAATTCTGTTTCTTGTAATTTATTGTATATTTTGCCTATTGCCTCATCTAATACTTTTGCTGAACCATTATATAAAGCTATATCTTTTCTTACCTCTTCTGTATCAGGTAAAAACTTAAATACTTCTACTTCATCCAATTTATCTGCATAAGGTTCATATTCATCAAAATCTCTATGTGTTTCAAAAAATCCTACATTTAAATAAAATGGCTTTTCTTGATTTTCTTTATACTCTTCTAAAAATTTAACTACTTCTTTAGCAACCTTAGGAGCTCTATCTCCTGGAATCGCTATAAAATTATCATATCCTAAGTCATAAGTTGAAGAAAATACTCTATCTTCTATTGGTGGTGCTTCATTTATTGTTTCATGGCTTAGTCCTATTAACGTTGTTTCATATCCATTTTTCTGTAACTCCATAGGAAGTGTTGTATGCTTAGAATCTATACAAAAACCTAGATGTGCAAGCCCCATTAACCCATTGTTATGAGGATATAATCCAGTTAGTATACTACCTCTACTTGGACTACATTGAGGTGCTGCACAAAAATAATTATCAAATTGAATTCCTTCTTGAGCTAATTTATCTATACATGGAGTTTCTACATTATACCCATAGTTACTAAATTTTCTACCACTATCATGAGAAATCATAAGTAAAATATTTGGTTTCATTAATACTACCTCTTTCTATTATTTTTTTATATCATTACTATAAAATGCTACTGTTTCATAAGGTCTTAACTTTAACTTAAGTTCTAAATCTCTCTTTTCATAGTTCCCTATCAAATATGTAAATGATTTTCCTAAAAATTCCTCACTAATCTCAACTTCAACTTCACAATCATAGAAGTTATTAAATACTATTAATCTTTCTTTTTCTAAGCTTCTAACATAAGCGTAAACCTTATCATTATCTAACAAAATCCCCTTATAAGAGCCTTCAGATATAATATTTAATTGCTTTCTTAAAGATATTAACTTTTGATAGAAGTTAAAAATCGACCCTTCTTTAAGTTCCTTTTCAACATTTATCTCTTTATAATTTTCTGCTATTTTAATCCATGGCTTTCCATTTGTAAAACCTGAATTTAGTTTATCTGACCACTGCATAGGTGTACGACTATTATCTCTGGATTTGGACTTTATAATATTCATTATTGTTTCTTTTTCAATTTTATTTTTTAAAAATTCATTATAAGCGTTATGAGTTTCAACATCTAAATAATCATCCATTTTTTCAAAGTTTGGATTTGTCATACCTATTTCTTCACCTTGATATATATATGGTGTTCCTCTTAATAGATGTATTGTAGCAGCTAGCATTTTTGATGCTTCCACCCTATATTTTTCATTACAAAATCTACTAATAGCTCTTGGTTGGTCATGATTATTCCAAAATAGTGCATTCCATCCACCGCCACTTTCAATTTTTTCTTGCCATTCATTTAAGAGTTTTTTCAACATCATAAAGTCAAAAGGTATATCGCTCCACTTTTCTCCATTTTCATAATCTACTTTTAAATGATGAAAATTAAATGTCATTGAAAGTTCTTTTTCTTCTGGAGAAGAATATAATATACAATTTTCAATAGTTGTTGAAGACATTTCTCCAACAGTTGTTATACCTTCAACTCTTCCAAAAGTTTCTTTGTTCATTTCTTTAATAAATTCATGAACAATAGGTTTATCTGTATACATTTCTTTTCCTATATTATTTGTAGAATCTTTCAATTCTTCATCTTTACCAATCACATTTATTACATCAAACCTAAACCCCTTAACACCTTTATCTATCCAAAAATTTACAACTTTATATAATTCTTCTCTAACCTTAGGATTACGCCAGTTGAGGTCAGCTTGTGTAACATCATATAAGTGTAAGTAGTACTTATCTGTATCTCCAAATTTACCCCAAGCATTTCCTCCAAATTTAGATTTCCAATTTGTTGGTAGTTGATTATTTTCTTTACCCTCTCTAATAAAATAGAAATCTTGATACTTTTTATCTCCTGCCAAAGCTTTTTTAAACCATTTATGTTCTGTTGATGTGTGATTTAACACCATATCCAGCATCAATTCTATATTATATTTTTTACTTTCATATACTAACTTTTCAAAATCTTCCATAGTTCCAAACATAGAATCTATTGATGTATAGTCAGCAATATCATATCCGTTATCTCTTTGTGGAGAAACAAAAAATGGGTTAATCCAAATTATATCTACACCCAATTTATATAGATAAGGTAACTTCTCTATAATTCCTCTTAAATCTCCTATCCCATCATCATTAGAATCATTAAATGATTTTGGATATATTTGATAAATAACTTTCTTCTTAAAATCCATATGCAAATTTTTCCTTTCATTTTTGTCTAGACAATTTTTATATTTTTATAATAAACCTTTTTTTTATTAAAATCAATATTTACTCTAAATAAAAAACATATTCCCTATACTCCTTCCATATTTCCTCTTGCTTTTGCGATTTTCCAATAATATACAATTTATCTTTTAGCAATTAAATTTTAAAAAGATTTAGGATAACGTTGACATAAAAATTTCTCTATGGTATATTATTTTCAAGATTTGTCTATACAACATCGTATTTTAAGGGGGAGGTAATTTTATGAGTACATTAAAAGAAAATACACATCATAAAGAGCAGGTTAAACAAATCCTTGAAGCAATTGGGGGAGTAGAGAATATAATATCTGCAACACACTGTATTACTAGATTAAGATTTGCTCTAAATTCAGAAAGTAAAGTTAATATAAAACAATTAGAACAAATAGATATAGTGAAAGGAAGCTTTACCTCAAATGGTCAATTTCAAGTTATTATAGGTCCAGGTCTTGTAAATAAAATTTATGCTACATTAATAGAAATTACTGGACTTAAAGAAGCAACAAAGGCTGAGGTTAAAGAGATTTCTAATAAAAAATTAAATCCACTTCAAAAAGCTATAAAGGTGTTGGCAGATATATTCATTCCTATATTACCTGCTATAGTTGCCTCTGGTTTATTGATGGGTATAAATAATCTACTTGCTAACCCAGGAATTTTCTATGAACAACCCTTTTTAGAAGTTCATAGCAATTGGGCTGGTATATCTAATATGATTAATCTTATAGCAAATACTTCTTTTTCATTTTTACCTGCACTAATAGGTTGGTCAGCTGTTAAAAAGTTTGGAGGGAATCCCGTACTTGGTATTGTATTAGGTCTTATTTTAATTAATCCAGATTTAATGCCTGGCGCACAATACTCTAAAACACCTGAAGCTGTTACTTACTGGAATATATTAGGTTTTGATATTGCTAAAATAGGCTATCAAGGGCAAGTAATCCCTGTTTTATGTTCTTCTTATCTTTTAGCAACAATTGAAAAGTTCTTAACTAAAAAAATTCCTGAGATGGTTCAACTTATTTTTGTTGCTCCTCTTACATTGTTAATAACTGGCTTCTTAACATTCTCTATCATAGGACCTATAACAATGTCATTTGCAAATTTAATTACAAGTGGAATTCTTGGATTGTTTGAAATTAATGCAGTACTTGCAGGAGCACTTTTTGGATTCATATTGTCTCCATTAGTTATAACAGGAATGCATCACTTATTCTTGGGTATAAATTTACAAATGATAGGTACTTTAGGATTTGCTACATTATGGCCAATACAAGTTATGGCTAGCCTTGGGCAAGGTGCCGCAGCTTTGACAATGTTCTTTATATTAAAAAATAAAAAAATCAAGGGTGTTGCATTAACAGCTTCAATTTCAGCTTGGTTAGGTATCACTGAGCCTGCAATATTTGGTATAAACTTACGTTATCGTTTCCCATTCATAGCATCTATGATAGGTGCAGGTATAGCTGGAGGGGTTGTATCTTACTTTAATGTTAAAGCAAGTTCTATAGGTATATCAGGTCTGCCAGCATTTTTATCTATATTTACAGACCAATGGAGTGTTTACTTCTTAGCAATGGGACTTTCTATAGCCATTACTTGCATCCTTACATATATATTCTCAAAGAGCAAATACTTTAATAAAGAATTTATAGAAAATTAAATAATATATAATCTAATAAAAAAGAGTGTCTAAATATACTGAAACCCAATCATTAGAATTTTGATTCAACAATTGAGAGTATAGTACAAAACAGACACTCTTTTATATAATTAAAGATTTCTTCTTCTTGCAAAATCTACAAATCTAAATGTATCAACCCTATGTCTAGATTCATGATACTGAAATAATCTTGTATCTTCTAAATAAACTTCACTTCGTATCACTACAACATGTGTATCTGTTCCAACATCTAGCAATATTTTATCTTCTTCTGTAACAGGAGCTACTGTTACTTCTTTATTTGCATAACCTATTTTTAGTTCTAGATTTTTCTCTATATAATTAAATATTGAGCTTTGAACTGCTGTTAGTGGTATTTCTGGTATTATTTCAGATATAAAGTAATCTTTATCTAAAATAACAGCTTCTCCATTAATTTTTCTAAGTCTTTCAACTGCTATAACCTTAGTTTTTGTATCTATATCTAGTTTTTTACAGATTTCTAAAGGCATAATCTCCTTTTTATTTTTTAGTACACTTATTTCTGTATCTAAATTTTTATTCTTTTGTAATTCATTGAAACTAATCAACCCTGACCCTTCTATTTCAAATTTATTTATATCTAAAACAATAGCCCCTTTACCTTGTTTTTTTTGTATAAACCCCTTCTCTAATAAAAGCGACTGCGCTTTTCTAATAGTTTCTCTTGATACTCGATATTTTTGAGCAAGCTTTACTTCTGTTGGTAAAAGCTCTCCTACTGCATATACATTATTTCTTATATCTTTCTCTAAATCTAAATATATTTCATAAAATTTCTTCAAGTAAATCACTCTCATTCATAATTAGTTTTAGTTTGTACACTCATCTCATTTTATATAAATATCATATTATGGTCTAAACTGTCAAATAGTATTGTTAATCTTTAAAACAAGAAATTGTCTAAGTAATATAATTAATTTCTTACTTGTGATAAAAAATATATTTATATTCAATTTGTGTTGTAGTAATTTATCTAGTTATTATATAAATTTTTTTAAATAATTTCATACAAAAAAATAAACTCCAGATATTAGAGTTTATTTTATATATAGCTATACTTTATTCTCTTCATACACTTGTTACAAGATAATTATATTATTTAAATAGATATAATCATATTATCTGTCTAGTAAATATAGCAAACATACTTCTCAAGATTATACAAAAGCTTACATCTTTAAATCTTGACTTAACAATGCCAAGTACAATACCAAAGGCAGTACCTATAATAATTTTTGAAATAATAACTTCAAATGTATAGTAAGAGTTATTATATAACATTATGTAATTACGTATAACATCTATATATCCTATATTATAAATGCCAGATAATATGGATGTTATACATATAACTTTACTCTTTGATTTTATAAAATTGTTTAAATAATTCCATATGTACTCTCTAAAAAATAATTCTTCAAATACTGGAACTATTAATACAGATAAAGTCATCATAGTTACATTAAAAAACATATAGCCTCTATTGTAATAAATTGAGATTACCACTATAGATAAAACTACTATAAAAAATATCAACTTACATCTTTTTATAAGTACATTATCTTTATTTTCATTGAAAGCTTCTGTAATTTTTCTATTTCTCATCTTATTATACAAAGAACTATTTTTTAAAAATAAAATTAATGATAATCA
>NZ_JAGWCS010000084.1:0-16848 GCF_020657705.1 Clostridioides sp. ZZV15-6598
ATATTGAATGATATGGAAAAACTAAATATATCGGATGAATTGAAACAAGAGCTTAAACTTAATAAAAATATATTTAATAATATTGTAAAGCAAAATTCAGAGTTAAATAAGGCTGATATGAATAAATCTAATGATATGCAAAATTTAGACATGATGAAGTTAAGAGAACTTTTAGATAATAATGTTAACGAAAACTTTGAAGTAATTAGTAAAACTACAGAGGATGATAATAAAAGCATAGATTTATATAACTTTGATAGTAATAGAATGGATAATCTTAATTCAAATAAGAATAGAGATGATAGCTCTGATATTTTGGAGAAACTAGCAGGAGTTAATGGAAATAAAAATGGAAATTTTGGTCAAGTAATAAATAAGAGTATTGATATGAACAAAATTAAAAATGATAATGTTAATTTAAAGCAGATAGAATCAAATGTTATGGATGATTCTATCAAAGCTATTAAACATATGAAAATAAATGACATACAAGAATTAACAATTAGATTAAGACCAAAAGAATTAGGGGATATGAACATACAATTATTAAAAGATAACGAAAGTATGAAAGCTGTTGTAACTGTTTTTAATAAAGATGTTTTTGACTCTATAAATAAAAATATAACAGATTTAAAGCAACATCTTGAACTTACAAATGTAAATATAAAAGATGTATCCGTGCAAATGCATAGTGATAATAGAAGTACATCAGATACTTTTGATAAAGCATTTGAACAACAAAATAGACAAAATAACCAAGAAAATATGAATAAGCAGGATACAAATAATAAGCGTAACAATATGGTCATAGAAGATGAAATTAAAGAAAATATTGATGATGATAGAGTAGATTTATTAGCTTAATAAGGGGGAAATACTGTATGTACGGAGTAGCAACAGCTTTAGTAGGGGCTCAAGGAAACTATAGGTCAAATAGCTTGAGCCAACTTGAAAGAAATATTAATGATATTTCTAATAAACAAGTTAGGAGTAAAGGAAATCAGACAGTAACAGATAACGGAACTCCAATTATAGGACAGGGTGACGATGCTGATAAAGACTTGTTTATGAAAATACTTGTAGCACAAATGGGTAATCAAGACCCAATGAATCCACAAGACCCAACAGAGTATGTATCACAATTAGCTCAGTTTGCAACTTTAGAAAAGATGTCAGCTATGAACGACAAGCTAGATATACTCTTAGCTTTAAGTAACTCTACTCTAATAAACTCTGCTTTGAGTATGGCGACATCGTTAATTGGTAAGCAAGTAGAAGTATCTGGAGAAGAGGAAAAAGATGAAAACATTGTAGGTGTAGTAAAGTCTACATATATAAAAGATGGAGAAGTACACTTAGAATTAAAAGTAGATGGTAGTGATAAAACTGTGGATGTTAAATATGAAAAATTACTTAAAATAGGAGAGGTGGATACAAATTCAGGAGAAGAAAATGAATCTCCAGAACCAGAATCTCCAGAACAAGAATAATATTAAATTAGAAAAGAGGTAAATTCATGATAAAAGCAATGTATTCAGGTGTAAGTGGAATGAAAGCAAATCAAACTAAACTAGATGTAATAGGTAACAATGTAGCAAATGCTGGAACTACTGCTTTTAAGAAAAGTTCAGCTAGAATAACAGATTCATTTTATCAAACTGTATTATATGCAAGTGCTCCAACAGCTGCATTAGGTGGAACAAACTTAGGACAAGTAGGTGTAGGTAGCAAGATATCAAGCATAAATAAAGATATGACACAAGGAAATGTACAACCAACTAATAGACCATCAGATTTAATGATAGATGGAGATGGGTATCTTCCAGTAGTAAGGCAAGGTACAGTTATGTATACAAGAGATGGTTCTTTTAACCTAGATACAGGATATAAAGCAGCAGCAGGACCTTTACAAGGTGTCAAAGGTGGAAGACTTGTAAATGGTGATGGATATATGTTACAAGGTGAGGTTTATACAGGTACATATAATGCTACTACTGGTGAATTTACTAAAAATCTTCCGGCACAAGGAAAAGAACCTATTGTAATACCTCTTCAAAGTATAAGCCCTAAAGATGGTACAGTTCAAAATGTACTAGAGTATAATATATCAAAGGATGGAACAGTAGAATTTCTATTAAGTGATGGGCAAAGAACTCAGTTTGTGTATGATATTCCTGACAATTCTGAAGTAGGAAAGGTACCAACTCCTGCAATAGCAACTAATGATGGAAAACTTCAAAAAGTACAAACATATGCATTCCAAAATCCAGCAGGACTAGATGCAGATGGAGGAAACTTATACAAGCCATCAGCAAACTCAGGAGACCCACAAATAGCAGGAGCTACAGGAACAATAATACAAGGAGCGATAGAAGCTTCAAATGTAGATATAGCAGAAGAATTTACAGAAATGATAATAGCAAGTAGGTCTTTCCAAGCAAACAGCAAAATAATATCTACATCAGATGAGATACTTCAAGAAATAATAAGTCTTAAGAGATAGTAGGTACATAATATGATAAGAGTAACAGATTTAAACGGAAGAAGCTACATATTAAATTCAGACCTTATAGTAAGAATTGATTCAGTTCCAGAAAGCAGAATATTACTTACAACAGGAGAAAAAAATCTTGTGAAAGAGTCTGTAGATGAAATAGTAGATAAAGTAATAAAGTATAAAAGGAAAATAAATGTAGGCTATATTAGGAGCGAAAAGTAATGAAAAAAACAGATTCACTGACATTCATTGGACTAATATTATCTACAGTATTAGTTTTGTTTGGAGCAGTAAAAGGAAGTAGTTCGGGATTAAAAAGTTTTTTTGATTTTGCATCTATATTAATCACAGTATTTGGTTCATTTGGGGCGTTGATGATTACATTTACTATTGATGATATGAAACTTATAAAAAACGCACTACAATACTCATTTAAAACAACGAGTATATCAAGATTAGACTTGTTAAATCAATTTAAAGCACTTTCTAAAAAGGCTAGAAGAGAAGGTCTTTTGTCAATAGAAAGTGATGTAATGAAAATACAAGACCCATTTATGAAAAAAGGATTAGAGTTATGTATTGATGGTCTGGAAGTAAATGAAATAAGGTCTATATTAGAATTAGAGATAGATTCTGTTGAAGATACAAATAATAGATATTCAAAGATATTTAAAACTTGGGGAACATTTGCACCTGCATTTGGAATGTTAGGGACTCTAATAGGTCTTATACAAATGCTATCTGACCTTACATCACCAGATTTGATTGCTTCTGGTATGGGAAAGGCGTTAATTACAACATTTTATGGTTCTCTACTTGCAAATATTGCTTTAAATCCAATTGCATATAACATAGATGAAAAAACGGAAAAAGAAGTTTACATAAAAGAAATGATGCTGGAAGGTATCATAAGTATACAATCTGGTGAAAGCAGTATAGTGGTTGAGGAACGTTTAGCGACGTATCTTTCAAAAAGTGAAAAATTACAGTTTATGAAATCTAATAAAAATACAGAAAGAGCAATGAGTAATGGTGCGTAAAAAGAATAAAAAAAAGGATGAGATAAATCCAGATGCATGGTTGGCCACTTATGCAGACACAATAACTCTAATTCTTACATTTTTCGTATTGTTATATGCAACATCAGTTGTAGATATGGAAAAATTTAAAAATATATCAAATGCATTAAAAGGTCAGTTTTCTGGAGTAAGTATGTTTAACACAGGTTCAAGTACAAGTGCGAAGTCTCCAATAGATAGTGGCTTAGTAGATAAAAATGATAAGTCAAATTTAGAGCAGGATTTAAAAGATAAGGTTAATAATTCTAACTTACAAAATAGTGTAACAGTTAAGGATGATAGTAGAGGGATTTTATTAGAGCTAGATGATTCAATCTTATTTGACTCTGGGATTTCGGAGTTAAAAGTTGATAGTAAAGCTACTCTCAATAAAGTATATGACATGATAAAAATGATGAAAAATAAGATAGTTATAGAAGGTCATACTGATAATGTACCTGTAAAATCAAGTACACATGAGTCCAATTGGGATTTATCTTCTAGTAGAGCAGTAAGTGTTGTAAGATACTTTGTAGAAGAAAAGGGCATGAACCCTAAACTATTTTCAGCAACAGGATGTGGAGAGTATCAACCTTTAGTTTCAAATGAAACAGCAAAAGGGAGAGCTGAGAATAGAAGAGTTAATATACTTATAACTATCGACTAGGAGGAAGAGTTTTGTTCAAAAATAAAAAAATTATTCTAATTATTTTGATACTGATTGTTTTCTCAGCAGGAGCAGGGTTTTTTATATTAGGCAAAGGTGGAAATGGACAAATTGATAAGATTATAGGTTTGTTTATTCCAACAGGAAAAGGTAAAGACGAAATAAAAACAGAAAATCTTGATTTAGAAGAAATGGTATTGAAGCTAGCTGATGAAGGTGTAAGATATTTAAAGGTATCAATAACTGTGTCTTATGATGCTTCATATAAAGATATAGAAAAAAATACACCTTTAATTAGAGATAATATTATAAATTGCCTTATGGCAAAAAGAGCAGATGATTTTGCTGCTGAAAACCTAAATAATATAAAAGATGAAATAAAAAATACTTTAAATACAAATTTAGGCGGGAATGTAATACAAAACATATATTTCACAAATATAGTAGTACAATAAAAGGATGGTAAGACATGATACTTTATTTATTAAAGATATTAATATGTATTCCAATAATTTTAATATTGATAGTCTTATCTTTAAAAATTAGCCAGGGAACTTTATTAAAAAAATACAATGATAAATATGTAAAAATACTAGACATTGTAAGCATAAATAAAAACAATAGCATAATAATTTTGAAAATAGGTGAAGAAGGATGTATTATTGCATCTTCTTCAGCTAGTATGAATAAGATAAAAGATTTGACCAAAGAGGAAATATCAAAAATAGAAGATGACATTAAAGAAAGAAATTTTAAAATCCAAGATTTTAAAATGGAAAAAATCAAAGCAAAATATGATTTCAGTAGATATATTGGAAAATTTACAAAAAAGGAAGATAAGTAAATGGAACTATTATCAAAATTACCTTTGGCTGATGTACCATATACAAGTTCAATGCAATTGTTTTTATTTCTAACTGCATTAATGTTTTTACCATTTGTAATGTTCATGATGACAAGCTTTGTTAGAATAGTCATAAGTTTATCATTTTTGAAATCAGCATTAGGAGCACAACAAGCAATTCCAAGTCAAGTTTTGGTAGGGCTTGCAATAGTATTGACAATATTTATAATGAGACCAGTATTAAATGAAATAAACGAAAAGGCATTACAACCATATATGAAAGAAGATATTACTATGGAAAAAGCTATGAAGGAAGCAGAAGTACCTATAAAAGAGTTTTTATTAAAGCAAACTAGACAAACTGACTTAGATTTATTTGTAGAACAAGCAGGGTTAAAAGAAAAAAAATTAACTCGTGAAAATATACCATTATCTGTTGTAGTTCCAGCTTTTGCTATAAGTGAACTAAAAACTGCTTTTCAAATAGGTTTTTTAATATACATACCATTTTTGATAATAGACCTTGTTGTGGCAAGTGTTTTAATGTCTATGGGGATGTTTATGTTGCCTCCAGTCATGATATCATTACCATTTAAGTTGTTGTTATTTGTAATGGTAGATGGATGGAACTTGATAGTAAAAACATTGATATTGGGATTTGGATAGGAGAAAAATAGTATGAGTGAATTTATGATAATGAGTGTTCTTAAAAATGGTATGTTTACAGGAGCTATGATTGCAGCCCCAGTACTCATTGTTTCTCTTGTAGTTGGACTTTTAATAAGTGTATTTCAAGCTACAACTCAAATCCAAGAGCAAACTTTGACATTTGTACCAAAACTAATAGCAATTCTTTTGGTAGTAGCTATTGGTGGAAGCTGGATGTTACATACTCTTATTAGTTTTACTTCTGAGATATTCAATATGATGTCTCTTATAACTAAGTAAGTAGGATACAGATGATTTTTGTATTTATTAGAATAGTAGCCTTCTTTGGAACATTGAGAATGCTATTTCCAGCTGGTACACCTGCTTTATTTAAGTCACTCTTTGCAATCATTATATCAATATTGATTTCAAGTACTATGCAAATTGAATATGTAACAAATATAGATAATATTGTAATGTTTACTTTATATGGTATAAATGAGACTATAACAGGGATTATACTTGGATATATAACGAATCTATGTTTTTATAGTATCAGAATGGCAGGTTCTATGATGGACCAACAGATGGGATTATCAATGATTAATATGTTTGACCCAAATTCAATGACTCAAACGACTCTAATCGATAATCTTATGAACTGGACAGCAATTATGATATTTTTTAGCATGGATGGTCATCATATTTTAATTCGAGGTATAAGGTATAGTTTTGAGTTAATTCCAATAGGAAAATCATTTGTAGATAATAATATAGATTATATAATAAACATATTTGTGCAGTGCTTTATAACTGGGTTCAAAATAGCAATACCTATTGTACTTTGTCTGCTTATGGCAGATTTTATCTTAGGGCTTATATCAAGAAGCGTACCCCAACTAAATGTAATGATAGTTGGTATGCCATTAAAAATATTGGTTGGGATTGCACTGTTTATCATGTCAATACCTTTAATCGTCAACCAAATAAGTCATTTATTGAGTCAAATACCAAAGATGTATGAGGGGACTTTTGCACTAGCCCCTATGTTTTTTATGGGTTCAACAGATAAGACAGAAGAAGCTACTCCAAAGAAAAAGGGAGAACAAAGAAAAAAGGGTAACATAGCAAAAAGTAGAGAGTTACCTGTTGCAATGACCCTATTTGCATTCACTTTGTTAGTCCCTACATTATTTTCATATGTAGTGGACACACTTAAATCTTCACTTAATCATTTTTTAAGCGTGAATTTTTATATGAACATAAATTATTCAAACCTAGAAAACTTAATTATAGTAGGATTAATGGATTTTTTCAAGATATTTTTGCCAATAGCTATTCCATTCTTAGTTTTAGGTGTAGTAGCTAACTTATTTCAAGTAGGAATTTTGTTTACAGGGGAGACTTTGAAACCAAATTTATCAAAATTAAATCCAATTAGTGGATTCAAAAACATGTTTTCTATGAGAAGTTTATCAACTTTAATAAAAGATACAGCGATTATATCTGTTTTAGCTTATATAGGATATAAATTCTTTCAAGATAATTATTTAGATATCTTAAAACTAGGAAACATATATCTGCCAACTTTAATGTACACAGTTAAAGACTTAGTATATTCCATATTAAGTAAAATTTGTATAGCCATGATAGTCATAGCGGTTGCAGATTATTTTTATCAAAGGTACAGTCATAAAAAGCAATTGAGAATGACAAAGCAAGAAGTTAAAGATGAATATAAAAACGCAGAAGGAGACCCAGAAATAAAAGCTAAGATAAAACAAAAACAAAGACAGATTTCATCTCAAAGGACTATGCAAGCAGTCCCAAGTGCTACCGTAATAGTAACCAATCCAACGCACTTATCTGTAGCAGTAAGATATGAAAAAGGGAAAGACCAAGCTCCCGTAGTAGTAGCAAAGGGTGCAGATTATTTAGCTTTTAAAATAAGGGAAATTGCAAAGGGAAATGACATCCCAATAATAGAAAATAAACCTATCGCTAGGTTGTTATATAAGCAAGTAGAAATAGACCAAGAAATTCCAGAGGATATGTATCAAGCTTTTGCAGAGATATTAGTAGCAGTATACAAGATTAAAAATAGATACAAAATCCCAAAAAGGTAGGATAAGTAATGAATAAGTTTAATCTAAAGGAAAATATGGACGTAATAGTGGCCTTTGGTGTCGTAGGAATTGTTCTTATGATGATAGTGCCATTACCTACATTTATATTAGATATTTTACTGGCAATTAACATAAGTTTATCTGTGCTAATTTTATTAATGACATTATTTACAACAAATGTACTTGATTTATCTATATTTCCAACAGTGTTGCTTGTAACAACATTATTTAGATTGGGATTAAATCTTTCATCAACTAGATTGATTTTAACTCAGGGATATGCAGGTGAAGTTATAGAGGCATTTGGAAGTTTTGTTGTAGGTGGAAATTATGTAGTAGGGATAATTATATTCCTAATTATATTAATTGTTCAATTTGTCGTTATAACCAATGGTTCTGGAAGAGTATCTGAAGTAACAGCTAGATTTACGTTAGATGCCATGCCAGGTAAACAGATGAGTATAGATGCAGATTTAAATGCAGGAGTTATAGATGATAAAACTGCTAGAAAGAGAAGAAAGGAACTTCAACAAGAAGCTGATTTTTATGGTTCTATGGATGGTGCAAATAAGTTTGTAAAAGGAGATGCTATAGCAGGTCTTATAGTAACAGGAATAAACATAATAGGAGGAATTGTAATAGGAGCTGTAATGCTAAACATGACTCTTATGGGTGCAGCACAAACATATGTAAGACTTACTATAGGGGATGGACTTGTAAGTCAGATACCAGCTCTATTAATATCTACATCAGCTGGTATAATCGTAACGAGAGCTTCTACTGATGAAAACTTTGGTGATTTAGTAGGTAAGCAATTAACAGCAATACCAAAAGCAGTAATGATGACTGGATGTGTTTTAATTGTACTTGGTATGATGCCTGGATTACCAAAACCAGCGTTTTTTTCACTGGGTATAGGTGCAATAGCAGCAGGTTACTTTTTAGGAAGAGAAAAGAAGGATACTTTAGAAGATTTAGAGTTTGAAAAACCTGATATGGTAAATCCAGATAAAAATGAAGTAGAAGATGTAACAAACTTAATAAATGTAGAAGCTATAGAAGTAGAAATTGGATATGGCTTAATATCTTTAGCTGATGAATCAGCAGGAGGAGATTTACTTCAGAGAATAGCATCAATAAGAAGACAATGTGCAATAGACATGGGTATAGTTGTACAACCTATAAGAATAAGGGATAATTTACAATTAAATCCAAACCAATACAATATAAAGATAAAAGGTAATGTAGTTGCTGGATATGAGATAATGCCTAATATGGTTTTATGTATGGACCCTATGAATCAAGGTTTTAATATATTTGGAATAAAGACAATTGAGCCTACTTTTGGAATAGAGGCACTTTGGATAGAAAGTGATAAAGTAGAAGATGCAGAGTTAAAAGGTTATACAGTTGTAGATTCATCCACAATACTTATAACCCATTTACTAGATATAATAAAATCCAATGCACATGAATTACTGGGAAGACAAGAAGTCAAGACTATTATAGATGCAGCAAGAGAAAATTATAGTGCTGTAGTTGATGAATTGATACCAGATTTAATGACACTTGGTGAGGTTCAAAAAGTACTTAAAAATCTGTTGAGAGAAAAAGTAAATATAAAAGATAGGGTTACAATCCTTGAAACACTTGCAGACCAGTCTCGAAATACAAAAGACATAGAGCTTCTTACTGAATATGTAAGAATAGCTTTAGCTAGAAGTATTTGTACGAATTTGGTGGATGAAGATAAGGCAATTGTAGTGGCTACATTATCTCCAGAAACTGAGGAATTGGTATCTAATAATTTACAAAGATCTGTAAATGGAACTTATCCAGCCGTTGACCCAGAAAACACAAACAAAATATTTGAGAGTATACAAGATGTAATAGGTAATGTATATTTCAATCATAATATACCAGTAATAGTAGTATCACCAAAGATAAGAGCACCATTTAGAAAACTAGTTGAGATTGTGTATCCTAATTTGACTGTACTATCATTAAATGAAATACCTAATGATGTTAAAATCAAAGCAGAAGGTGTGGTGAGCATATATGATGACGAAAAAGTATACAGCTAATACAATTCAGGATGCCATGAATCTGGCCAAAATGGAATTGGGTGACAATATTACATTAATAGATAAAAAAGAAGTAAGAAAATCTGGAATACGAGGTATTTTTTCAAAGAGAGATATCGAATTAACTGTCGGATGGGAAAAGAGAGATAATGTAGAACAAAATGACTTGAAACGAGAGGTAGAACAATTAAAGTCAATTATAAGTACTATGGGGTTCGATAATAAGAATGACAATGATATAGATAAAATATGTAAGAACCTACTAAATCTAGAGTTAAATGAAGAAATTGTAGAATCCATAAGAGCTGACTTACAAGAAATGAAGTTCAATGGAATTGACACAAGTAAAAATTTAGTGGAGAGTCTAAAGAAAAAGATTAAAATAGAAAATCCAACGATGAATGGGAAAATTGCTCTAGTTGGACCACCAGGGGTAGGTAAGACAACTACAATAGCAAAGTTAGCTGCAAAATTAGTATTTGAGGAAAATAAAAAAGTAGGTGTAATAACTATAGATACCTATAGAATTGGTGCTGTAGAGCAGCTAAAGATATATACTGACATAATGAATATTCCTTTTAAAGGAGTAATAAGCCCTGATGAGATGGAGTTGGCACTTGATGAGATGAAAGATTGTGATGTTGTATTAATAGATACTACAGGTAGAGGATATAAAAATTCTATGCAAATACTAGAAATCAAAAATCTCATAGATAAAGCTGAAACTGATAATATACACTTAGTTTTGAATTGTACAACAAGAGAAAATGATACAAAAGCAATTATAGATTCATATAGACATGTGAACTTTAAAAGCTTAATAATTACAAAGCTAGATGAAACAATCACATATGGTTCCATATTTAACATAGTGAATTATGCACAAAAACCAATATCATATATTACAATAGGACAAAATGTTCCTGATGATATTATAAAACCTAATGAAGATAAGATTATAAGATTACTATTAGGAGTTGAAAGTATATGATTGACCAAGCTCAAATCTTGAGAAAAATGGCAATAGAGAAAAGGGGACTTGATGAATTTATAGTGGAGAATGGTAATACACCTAAGATAATTACAATAGCTTCTGGTAAAGGTGGAGTTGGAAAGAGTAATCTTGCTACAAATTTGTCTATCTGCTTGACTAGGCTTAATAAAAAAGTTCTTATATTAGATGCAGATATAGGAATGTCAAATATAGATATAATAATGGGTGTAAATGTAAAAGGTACTATAATTGATGTAATTAATGGTGAAAAAAATATAGAAGATATAATTTCACGAACTAAATATGGTGTGAATATAATTTCTGGAGGTTCTGCACTTAATCATATAGAAGATTTTACAGAAGCTCAAAGAAATAAGTTTATACATAGCATAGAACAGATTCATGATGTTGATTTTATAATAATTGATACAGGAGCTGGTATGAGTAAAAGTCTATTGTCATTTATATATTGCAGTACTGAGTTTTTCTTAATAACAACTCCAGAGCCAACCGCATTGACTGATGCATATAGCTTATTAAAGGCCATAAGTAATTTTGGTATAAAGGGAAGTGCAAATATTATAATTAATAGAGTAATTAATTTAGAAGAAGCAAAATCTACATACAACAGAATAAAGGTGGTAGTAGATAAATTTTTAAACCTTAATTTAGAATTATATGGATATATAATAGATGATAAAAAAGTAGGGGTATGTGTGAAAAAGCAGATACCATTCATTCTGGAATATCCTACAAGTGGTGCTTCAAAGTGTATTATAGCTATAGCAAAAAGAATGGTAAGTAAATCAAGAGAAGAGATGGTTGATAATAAGGGCTTACTAAGGAAGATGTTTAGTATATTTAAAGGCTAAGGAGGCGTAGTTAATGAATAGAGAAGAATTAATAAAAGAGAATATGCCTCTTGTGAAGAGTATAGCAAGAAAATTTTTTATACCAGGGAAAGGCTTTGAATATCAAGATTTAGTAAATAGTGGAGTCATTGGGTTGATTGATGCAATAAATAAGTTTGATATTGAAAAAGGAGCAAAATTTTCTAGTTATTCTTATATAAAAATAAAATCAGCTATATTAGATGAAATTAGAAATCAAAGTCCAATCTCTAAGCACAATTTAACTAAAGTAAATAAATATAATAGAGTAATAGAAAAATTGCAGTCTGAATTATTAAGAGAGCCAAGTTCACATGAAATTGCAAAAGAATTAAATATTTCAGAAAAAGAACTTTATAATATTGAAAGTAATATAGACATGCTAAATATTGTATCATTAAACCATGTAATTTTTGAAGATACAAATGAAACTGTACAAGATGCAATAAGTGACAGAGAGGAAGATATCCCAGCAAATGTAATAGAGGAAGAAGAAAAACTAGAAATTTTATCTCAAGCAATTTCTAATTTAAAGGAAAAGGAAAAATTAATACTTTCACTGTACTATTATGAAGATTTAAATCTAAAGGAAATAGGAAAAGTGCTAGGTGTTTCAGAATCAAGAGTTTCACAACTCCACAGAAAATCAATAAGAAACTTGAGAAGCAAAATAAAAGAACTTAAATATTCTATATAGATGGTGATTGATGTGATGATACAAATTATATTAATAGTAGTGTCTATTTTGATAATAGTAACTATAATTGCAAATTTACATAAGGAATCAAAAAACAAAGATAACAGGTACTTTGACAAAATATTTGAACAGGAATATGAGGCAAATGATAGATTGATAGTTGCAGAAAAAAGAAGATTCTTTTTAGATAAAGTACTTGCTGAAATAAGAAGTAATAATCATATAAAAGTTTATGAAAATTATAACTTAATAAAAACCAATGAAGAAAAAAAAGAAGATATCTTTATAGAATCAAAACAGGAAATAAAACAAGAAAATGAGCTATCTCTTAAAGTGAAACATCTTATAAATTCTGGTTATGATGATGTGGAAATATGCAAGATGCTAAATATTGGAAAGGGTGAGCTGTCATTAATAAGGAGTTGTTACAAAATTTAAGAATATTATTATTTGACAAAAAAGTACTTTTAGGAATAGGAATTGGTATATTAATATCAACTTTATGCATAATGCTTTTTAGTAATAATGATATGAGCAAAGCAGAGATAGAAAAAAAGGCCAGAGCATTAGGTATGAAATATGCAAGTGAGATGAAAGTTTTAGAGTAAATAGTCTTGTTGCAAAATTTACAAAAAAGGAGGTCATAATGTGATAAGAGGATTATATACAGCAGTTTCTGCTATGATAACAAATCAACAAAAGCAAAATGTTGTTGTCAATAACCTAGCTAATATGGATACTAATGGATATAAAAGTAAACAGCTTTTAACCAAGAGTTTTGATTCATTGAAATTAGAAGCTTATAATAACTACATAAATGGAACTAAACAAAAGCAAGAGATAGGTGAAATAAGTCCAGGTGTTTCTATGGATGAAACTCTTACAAACTTTAACCAAGGTCCTATAAAACAGACTGATAATAAAATGGATGTAGCTATTCAAGGTAAGGGATTCTTTTTGGTTAGTGATGCAGCTGGGAATCAATTTTATACTAGAAATGGTAATTTTAGGACAGATAATCAAGGAGACCTTATAACTAGTGAAGGATACTATGTTCTTGGAACCAATACTGTTACTGGTGCTGTTGGTCATATAAATGTAGGAAACAAGAAATTTGAAGTAGCAAAAGATAATACAATATCACTGGACGGAAATGCTATGTACAAATTTAATATGGTAGATTTTAATGACTATAATAAGCTAAAAAAAGAAGGCGATAACCTGTATTCTGGAGAAGGAGCTATAAAAGCAAATAACTCATATACAATACAAAATGCCATAGAGTCATCTAATGTTGATATGGTATCTGAAATCAATAATATGATGACAATTTCAAGAGAATATGAAGCAAATCAAAAGATAATTCAAGCTATGGATTCTAAATTAGCAAAAATAGCAAGCGAGATTGGTTCAGTAAGATAGATAATAGGAGGTGAATTTTTATGTACACAATGTTTTATACTAGTAAAACAGCTTTATCAGCAAATCAAAGTAAACTAGATATAATATCTAACAATATAGCAAATACTGATTCCACAGGATATAAAAAGCTAAATATGGAATATTCTGATTTAGTAGACGAAGTACTAAATAGACCATCTTATCCCACAAATGGTAAAGATATATCAACTGGAACTGGTGCTAAAGCTTCAGCTCCTATGAGAAATTATGAACAAGGAGCATTAGCTCCAACAAATAGTAAAAGTGATTTGGCAATAGACGGAGAAGGATTCTTTAGAGTCATAAGAAATGATGGGACATATGCATATACAAGAAATGGTGGATTTAATGTAGATGCTTTAGGTAAGATTGTAGATGATAATGGAAATATATTAGATGTCCAATTTGATGCAGGTTATAACTACAATAATACAAATATAACTGATACAAACTTAACCGTTTCAAGAAATGGAGATTTATTTGTAGATAATAAAAAAATAGGAACGATAAATTTGTATGAGCCTACAGGAACTCAAAATTTTATATCTGAAGGAGATAGCCTATTTGTTGCAACTGATGCAGCACAAATTAAACAAGTTGCAAAAGTGGATATAGTCCAAGGTTATAGAGAAAGGTCAAATGTTTCTTTACAAGAAGAATTTGTTGATTTAATAGCTACTCAAAGAGCATTTCAAATGAATTCAAAAGGAATAAAGACAGCTGATGAAATGTGGCAAATAGCTAATAATTTAAGAGCTAAATAATTATGTAAGGTGAGGAATATTCATGTATGATATGAAAGATTATGATTTCGGCAAACCTCAGAGTTATTCAAGAGAAAATTTAACTTGTTTAAATTTTTTATTAGCTGAATTCTGTAAAAAATATAAAAACTATATAGTTTATGAACTTAAGTGTAATTCTAGTATGGTGGTTGAGAATATAGACCAAGTAAATTATCAAACTTTTTTAGATAAAGTGACATCTTCATGTTTAGTAGTACAAAATTCGATGGAACCTATTATGAAAAACTTTTCTTTTAGAATAGATAGAAGTGTAGCTGATATGTGGATTGATATAACATCTGGAGGAAATGGAGTTACAATAGATACTAACAGAGAACTTACAGAACTTGATAAGAAATTACTTTTACATCTTATGGAGGATTTAGTAAGAAATATGCATTTATTTGAAGGCTTTGAAAACATACAAGTATTAGATACACACACACATATTAATTTACCACAATTGTGTTCACCAACTGCACCTGTATGTGTTGTAGATTTAAAAGTGCTAAATGATAATAAGCATATTGGTAATGTTTCACTTTGTTTCCCATACAATGCTTTAGAGGCCGTTTTGGAAAGTATTTCTGTAGTAGAATTTTTAGATATGGAAGCAGGAGATAATTCAGAGGAATTCACTAAGAAAATCTATGATAGTGTATCTAATATAGAATTATCAGTTATTGCAGAGATCGGTAAAGTATCAATTAATGTTGAGGATTTACTTAAACTAGAAGTTGGAGATGTAATAGTAACAAATAAAAAGATAAATGATTATATAGATGTATATGTAGAAAATTCAAAATCATACACAGCAACACCAGGATTTATATCAAGTAAAAAGGGTGTTAAAATAAATGATGCTGTTAAAAAAGAGGTGTAGTCATGGATAATAGTAATCTTATTTCAGATGAAGAAGCAAAAATGTTATTGAATGATAAAAATGAAAAAGAAATTGGTGGAGATGATGAATTAGCTTTAGAAATTTCTGAAGTTAATAGAAATAATATAGAGAGAATACTTGACCTTAAGTTAGAGTTATCTGTAGTTATAGGAAGAACTAAGATGAGTTTGAGAGATATTTTAAATCTAAATAAAGGTTCTCTCATTGAACTTGATACTTTAGCAGACCAAGATGTAGAAATACTAATAGACAATAAAGTACTGGCTTATGGAAAAGTGGTAGTGGTAGACTTAAACTTTGGTGTAAAAGTAACAAGTATAGTAAGTGAAGAGGACATGGTAAAATCTCTTGTTTAAAAACAAAATTAATTAATACTTATGGCATGAGGTGGTATTTATTTTAAACTTAAATGATGTAAAGAAAGACATATTAAAACTCAATAAAAAAGACTCATGTTCTCTATATAATGAATCTATTGATAATATAAATAATAATTGTATATCAAGTGGATTAAAATTTTTAAAAGAAGCAAGAGATTTAAGACCAAAAGATGTAGATATTTTAAATCTTATAGGTCTTATAAACTTACTAAAATGTAATTTTGATGAGGCTGTAGAAAGTTTCTATAAGAGTTCACTTTGCGAAAAAACTGCTCTGTGTGAAAAGTATATAAATATGCTTACATCTGAGGAGTTTTTAATTTTCTTTGAAAAATATAATCAGCTTATAAGATTCATAAATAAAGGAATGTACAAAGAAGCTATACAAGGTTTTAAATTTATAACTGAGCAATATAGCGATTTAATAGAGCCTTATGAGTTGCTTGCTTTGATTTATGATAAAGAAGAAGAATACATAAAATTTGATGAATGTCTAGACGTTTTAAAGAAGATTGATAAAGAAAATCATTTATTAAATCAAGAAAATAATATATCAGATACATATAATAAACAAATCAAAAGTAATGCAGATGTAGGTATTTATGAGAGGGAATTTTCACATAAAAATACTAAAAACTCTAAATTTGATGAAACTAAAGATGTAGTTAAGAAAGATAATATAACTGAAAAACAGAAAAATTTAGCTTCTAATAAGAAAAAAAGTATTAAAAAAAATAAATATCTACATTTAGCAATAATATTAGGTATATTATTAATAGGACAAAATATATATAGTTCTTATAAAATGAATAATTTAAAAAATCAGATGTCTGA
>NZ_JAGWCS010000085.1:0-16456 GCF_020657705.1 Clostridioides sp. ZZV15-6598
ATATTTATGAATTAATCTTTTTATTTGCTAGTTCTAGTTCCAAGTTTTTTATAAAATTATTAAATTCATCTGGTTGTCTTTTTCCAAATAAGATTCTTACAATAACTGAATTAATTTTTCCAAATATATTTCTATCACTTTCGCTTTCAGTGAAAATAAGTTTTGTATTTTCTAAATCAATGTGTATAAGTTCATATCGAGTAAGAAAGCTTTCTCTGTTATTGCTTGTTTTTATCTCATATATTCTATTTTTTTCAAAATTAGTTATTTCAACCTTAAATCTTTTATTATTTTTTTGTTGTACAAATGTACCTACTGCTCTTTTCTCATTAAAATTAGGGAAATTTAGCCTTGCAGATTTTATAAATATATTAAATATATCTTTTGCAGAGTATTTCAATAAAGCTTCAGATTTAAATGTTTTCATATTATTTTCCTCTCTGTGTATAATTTTAATACTTGTAAATTATTTTTATAAATAAAATAGTATAATATGTCATATAAAGTCATATCTAAGGTAGAGATATAATTACTGTGTATATGAGCGTTCAATAAAATACTACAATATTGAATTAAAATTTAAAAACAGAAAGTGTTAAAAGCATAAAGGATTATAAATTTTATTGTTGAGTAGATATATAATATTATATCTAATTAAATAAACTTTTCAATCCTAATTTTATAACTAATTTATATGATAATCTATATTATGAATTATAAAATCAGCAATCAAAAACAGTTAATACATTTAGTAAATTACTAAATGTACAAAAAGTAAATGTTTATCAAAATGTATGAATGCTTATGAAAAAGTAGTCATTTACAAGTGTTGCGAAGAAAAAAAGTATTAAAATAAGTATGGCACGATAGTTGCTTATATATTTATCAAGAAAGGAGTTATCAAGCATGGAGTTGAGAGATAAACTTGTAAACATCATAAATACAGAAAATAAAAAAGACCCACTAACAGATGTTCAAATAGCAAAGTTTTTAAATACAACTAGAGAAAATATAACTAATCTAAGGAAAGAACTCAATATAAGTAATTCGAGACAAAGAAGATATCCTTATTTAAAGTCAGCGATTTCAGCAATATTGCAAAACAGTAAGGATATTTCTATTTCAGAAATTACCAGAGAGTTGATGACAGAAGGATTCAATATATCAAGAAGAGTTGTGGAGGAAATATTACCCAAGGAAAGTTTAGAAATGGAAATAGTAGAGGTAATTGAAGAAAAATCAAGCGACCCATTTGAAACTTTGATTGGAAATAAGGGAAGTCTTAGAAATGCTGTAGAACAAGCAAAATCTGCTATATTGTATCCTCCAAAAGGTCTTCCCACTTTAATTGTAGGAGAAAGTGGAGTTGGTAAGAGTTTATTTTCTAAACATATGTATGAGTTTGCAAAGAAAAAGAAGGTAATAAAAGAAAATTCTAATTTTGTTGTATTTAACTGTGCTGATTACAGTGATAATCCACAATTATTGTTATCTTTATTATTTGGATATAAAAAAGGTGCATTTACAGGAGCTGAATATGATACACCAGGTCTTGTAGAAGAAGCTGATGGAGGCGTTTTATTTTTAGATGAAATTCATAGATTACCTCCAAAAGGTCAAGAAATACTATTTTCTATTTTGGATAGAGGCAAATTTAGAAGATTAGGTGAAACTAATGCTGAAAGAAAAGTAAGCATGATACTGATTGGAGCAACTACTGAAAACGTAGAGACTAATCTATTATTGACATTTAGAAGAAGAATACCAATGCTAATAACATTACCATCATTACATGATAGACTGTTAAAAGAAAAAATAGACCTTATATACAATATCTTTCAACAAGAGTGTAACAGAATAAATGCAAAAATATTTGTAGATAAAAATGTGATTGAAATACTTGCATTAAAAAAGTTTAGTGGAAATATAGGGCAATTACAAAATATGATTCAAGTTCTTTGTGCAAGAGCTTTTATGAAGTTTATAAATTCTAAAGATGAAGATTGTGAATCAATAGTAGTAGTAGATATAAATGAAGTTTTAAAACTGAAGGATTCTTTCAAAGATGCTGCTTTTCAAGAAGTTGAATATACAGAAATAAGAAAGTATTTAAAAAATGCTATATTTATACCATTTAATTTAGATGAAGTATCAATAAAAGAAAATATTGTGAGTGATGAGTACATATTACCAGAGGATATATATAAAACAATTGAAAAGAAATATTATGATTTAAAGTCTCTAGACATTGAAGATATTGACATAGAAAATATTTTATGGACTTTTGTTTTAAATAGATTTGCTGACATAAAGTTTAATCTAGAAAACGATGAAGAAATCTTCTCAATGAGTGATTTAAATAGCTTTGTAAATGATAGTCTAGTAAAACTGGTAAAAGAGCTAATGAATAATATAATTGAAAAAAATACTAATTTAGAAGTAAATAAAAATGCATTTAAATATCTAGCAATACACTTAGAAGAAGCAATAAAAAGAATTAAACTAAATCAAAAGATAATAAATGTAAACTTAGAAAAAATAAAAATAGATTTTTCAAAAGAATATGAAATAGCAAAAAACTTTGCAATTAAAATTGAAGATACAAATGAAATTAAGATTCCAGAAGATGAGATTGGATTTATAACACTTTATATAAAATCAGCCTTAAAGAATGAAGTAAAAAAAGATAAAGTTGGATTAATAATAATCTCTCATGGTCGTATAGCTACAGAAACTGTAAATGTTGTTAAAGAACTTTTAGGAGTAAAATTCCCTGTAGCCATAGATATGCCTTTAGATGAAAAACCCATGAATATATATAATAAAGCTGTGGAGTTGTCAAAAATAATAGACCAAGGAAAAGGAATATTATTTCTAGTTGATATTGGGTCACTTACAAATATAGGACAAATAGTAAATAAGAGAACTAACATAAATACTAAAACTATTGATAGAGTAGATCTTTTAATGGCATTAGAAGCAACTAGAAAAGTTTCTATGGGAGATGAAGAACTAGATGAAATGTTTTTTTCTCTTGTAAAAGATAGGATGGGATATAACTACGAACTGGAAAAACACATAGATAAATCCAATGCAATTGTAACTTTATGTCTTACTGGAGAGGGAACTGCTAAGTACATAAGCAAAACATTAGAAGAAAAGTACAACAATACTAAATGTTATCAAATGAGTGCTTTGGATGAGAATCTTTCATATAAAATTGAAAAATTAAGAGAAAAAAACAATATATTAGCCATTGTTGGAACAATAAATCCCAAAATACCAGGTATAAATTTTATTCCATATAATAAAGATGTTTTTAAAAACCTAGATATATATCTTTCAAAAAAACAAGATGATAGCCAAATCAAAGGATATGGAAGAATGCTTGATGATGATTTAGTAATATTTGAGCCAGATATATATTTTAAAAAAGATTTACTAGAATATGTATGTTCAATTCTCATCAATAAGGGATATGTGGAAAAAGATTATTTGGATTCAGTTCTGCATAGAGAAGAAATGCTTCCAACATATTCTAAAGGGGCTACAGGTGTACCTCATGGAGACTCTTCTACAGTAAACAGTACAAGATTTGTTTTTATTAAATTAAAAAACCCTATTGACTGGGGTGTAGGCAATGTGAACTTTGTATTTATGCCAGTTTTTAAGACTAATGATAAAGATATTGTTAAGAATGTTCTTGAAATTTTAAAAGATGAAAAGTTTATGAATAGTGCTAAACAGTGTTTTGATAAAGAAGGTTTTAAGAAGATTATATTTGATAAATTTAAACATATATAACTATAGCAAAAATTTGAGAGGAGTTAGAGTAATGAATGTAGATTTAATATCATTAGGGTTAGAAGCTAATGATTATGAAAGTATTATTAGAGAATTAGGAAATAAAATGTACCAAAAAGAGTATGTAAAAAATACATATGTAAATGCAGTCTTAGAGAGAGAAAAAACATTACCTACAGGTCTTAATATTGGAGAAATGTGTGTTGCGATTCCGCATACAGATTCACAACATGTAAATGAATCCAATGTAGCTGTAGGAATATTGAAAAATCCAGTAAAATTTAATTCAATGATAGACCCAACAGATAAATTGGATGTAGAGCTTGTATTTTTACTAGCAGTAAAGAATCCAGATTCTCAAGTAAAATTATTAAAAGATTTAATGTCAGTTTTTCAGAATATAAAGCTATTAAGAGATATAAGAAATGCATCAACAAAAGAAGAAGTAGCTGAATTATTAAATTTTATAGAAATATAATGAAAAGATGTTTTAGAAGTAAAGAATAGAAAATTAGAAATTCAAAACCAGTATTAACTTCTGAACAATTTAATTTATATAAAATAAAAACTAAAATTATAACATTAGGAGGTAATTATTATGAAACAATTTAACGTATTATCAGTATGTGGTTCAGGAACAGTTACATCATCAATGGTGGCAGGAAAATTAAAAGAAGTATTAGGAGATAAAGGAATATCTATTACAACGACAGAGGCTAGACCAACAGAAGCATTAAATTTGGCACAATCAGGAAGATTTGATTTTATAACATTTACAAGCCCACTTCAATCAGGTGATTATGGAATACCAACTATAAATGCATTTGCTTGTCTTACTGGTATAGGAGAAGATGCATTCTTTGAAGAAGTTTTAAAAGTTATTGATAGTTTAAGTAAATAGTGTTTAGAGTATAAATTATAGTATTTAAATCAACAATTTAGATACTATAATAGACTACTATTTAAATAACTACTATCCAAATAAATTTAATTAAAGTGGCATCATTTAAGAATTTATTAGAATAAAAAATGACAACGAAAAGATATTTATTTAGACGCATTTAATTAATTTGATAAATGTTTAGAAATAGGAGGATAAAAGATGTTAACATTTATGAAATCTATAATCGATACATTTGGTTCTGCAATTATAGTTCCAATTATAATATTCATAATAGCAAAAATATTTAAAGTGACTACAAAGAAATCGTTTCTTTCAGCTGTATATGCAGGTGTTGCTTTGCAAGGTTTTACATTAATACTAAATTCATTTACACCAATAATAACACCAGTAATTAATAGAATGGTAGATAGTACAGGAGTAAATTTACCTGTGTTTGATGTTGGTTGGCAAGCTACATCATTAGTTGCATTTTCAACAAGTGCAGGTATGATATACTTAGGTCTTGGAATATTATTGCAAACTATTTTATTTTTAGTAAAGTGGACAGATGTATTCCAGCCATCAGATTTATGGAATAATTATTCTTATATGGTCTGGGGGGCAATGGTAATAGGAGTGACAGGCAATTTCCCTTTAGGTATAGGATGTATGGTCTTGTTAAACTTATATAGTTTATTAATATCAGAATTAGTTGCAAAGAGATGGTCTAGTTATTATAGATATCCTAATTGTACAATAATAGCTATGCACAATGTTGAAGCTTCTGTCTTTGCAGTATTTGCAGACCCTATATATAACAAACTTGGACTAAATAAAATAAAGTTAAACCCAAAAGAATTAGAAAAGAAATTAGGATTTTTAGGTGAGCCGATTACTCTAGGTCTTTTCTTGGGGATGTTTATAGGTATACTAGGTAATATGACTAGAATAACTACTATGGAAGCTTGGGGAGAAATAATGAAAGTTGGTATATCTACAAGTGCTGTTATGGCAATATTCCCAAAAGTAGCAAGTATGTTTGCTCAAGCATTTGCACCTATAACAGAAGCAGCTAGAAAGATTATGCAAAAAGCTGGAAATCGTGAGTGGTATATAGCAGTGAATGATGCTGTAGGATATGGGGAACCTGCAACTTTAATATCAGGTCTTATCTTAATTCCAATAATGCTTGTAGTAGCTATGATACTTCCAGGGAATCAAGTATTACCAGTTGTAGATTTACTTGCAATTCCATATATGGTACAAGGTTTAGTTGCAGTACATAATGGTAATATACCAAAAGTAATAGTTTCAGGTATAATATGGTTTGGATTAGGATTATATATATGTACATCTACAGCTCCATTATTTACAGATATGGCTACAAGTGTAGGTGTTGCTATACCAGCTGGAGCCATGCTTATAACAAGTTTTAATATACTAGGAAAACCTTTAATGGGGTTAGTGTTCTTTGCATTCTTAAGTGCAAATCCAATTTATATAGGATTAGCAGTTGTAATTTACTTTGTCCTATGGGCATTATTTAGAAAGAATAAAACAAGTATACTTGAATATTTAGAAAAACAAGCACTTAAAAATGTTGCAGAAGAACCTGTAGTAGCATAGCTTAAGTTCATTAAAATATAAGAATACAATAAATTGAGAAATCTATAGTTGATTTTATAGAAGTATCAGAGATTATCTGAAAAACTATAAATGAAATGTAGATTTCTTTTTATTTTGTTGTTTAAAACATACTTTTTTATATTTATACAATAATGTAATTTGATTTTATAAAATGTATTATATACTGTCAAAATGCTTTGTATATAAGGTATTTGCAGAGATAGATTATTTGTTTTTTGTATGGCATAAATATTGCTATATATAAGTGTATAGCATGAAGGGAGAGGTTTATATGGCAAATAAGATGAGAGCATCAGTACTATACAATATAGGTGATGTTAGATATGAAATGGTTGATATACCAGAAATAACAGATGGAGAAGTACTTGTAAATGTTAAATATGTTGGAATATGTGGCTCAGATTTACCTAGGTCTATGGTTAGTGGATTGAGTGGAGGGACAGCATATCCATTAATTTTAGGACATGAGTTTTCTGGTGAAGTTGCTAAAGTAGGGTCAAAAGTAAAGAACATTAAAGTAGGAGACAGAGTAGCTGTTGCTCCATTAGTTCCTTGCGGAGAATGTGGTTATTGTAAAGAGGGGAATTTTGGATTATGTAATGACTACAATATAATTGGTACAAGAGTAAATGGAGCTTTGGCAGAGTATGTGAAAGTTCCTGAAGAGCATATTTTAAAATTACCAGATACATTAGATTATGAAACTGCTGCTGGAATTGAACCAGCAACTATAGCATATCATGGGATTGCAAAAGCGGATATTAAGGTAGGAGATAGTGTAGTTGTACTAGGATGTGGTCCAATAGGTCAGTTTGCTTTACAATGGGCAAAGGTTTTTGGAGCATCTAAAATTATAGCTGTTGATATTTTTAATGAAAAGTTAGAACTTTCTAAAGGTTTAGGAGCAAACTATATAGTAAATTCAAAAGAAGTAAATGCAATTGAAGAAATAAAAAAAATAACTGATGGTGGTGCTGATATTGTCATAGAGACTGCTGGAAGTAGGTTTACTCAAGAGCAATCTCTACTCATAGCAAAAAAAAGAGGCACTATAGTATTTGTAGGTATTTCGCATACAGAATTACCACTTAGTGCAAAAGCTGCTGAGAGTATATTACGTGGAGAACTTACTTTGAAAGGCTCTTGGAATTCATATACAAGCCCTTATCCTGGAAGAGCATGGACAGCAACATTAGATTTTATGGAAAAAGGAGATATTATTTTTACACCGATGATTTCACATAAAATAGGTCTTAATGAAGTAGGAGAATTTTTACATAAAATGGCAAACAGAGAAATAAATTTCAATAAAATCCTAGTAGAAATATAAAAATTTAAGAGGTATAAAAGATGAATAAAAAATTAAAACAAATAGCTAAAAACATAAGAATAAGTATTATAAAAAGTATAACAGAAGCGAAGTCTGGACACCCAGGAGGTTCACTGTCAATAGTAGATATCTTAACTGTATTGTATTTTGAAAAAATGAATATAGAACCTATAAAATTTAATGATGAAAATAGAGATAGATTTGTATTATCAAAAGGACATTCTGCACCAGCATTATATGCAACTTTGGCAGAAAGAGGTTATTTTGAAAAAAAGGATTTAATGAGTTTAAGAAAATTTGGTTCTAAGTTGCAAGGACATCCAGACATGAGAAAGGTAGCAGGAGTAGACATGTCTACTGGTTCTCTTGGACAAGGTTTATCTGCTGCAAATGGTATGGCATTAGCTGGAAAATTAGATAATAAAAGCTATAAAGTATACTCTATTTTAGGGGATGGCGAGATTCAAGAAGGACAAATATGGGAAGCTGCGATGACAGCATCACATTACAAATTGGATAACTTAATTGCATTTGTTGACTTAAATGGATTACAAATAGATGGTTCTAATGAAGAAGTAATGAATGTTAGTCCAGTAGATGACAAATTTAAATCTTTTGGATGGAATGTAATAGTAATAAATGGACATTGCTTTGATGAAATAGGAAATGCAATAGATGAAGCTAAAAAAATTACAGGAAAACCAACAGTAATAATAGCTAATACTGTAAAAGGGAAAGGTGTTTCATTTATGGAGAATAATGTGGCATGGCATGGTTCGGCACCAAACAATGAACAAGCAGCTGAAGCATTGAAAGATTTAGAAGGAGGATTAAATTAATGGGAATAGCAACTAGAGAAGCCTACGGTCAAGCATTAAAAGAACTTGCAGAAAATAAAGATATAGTAGTATTGGATGCAGACTTAGGAAAAGCTACAAAAAGTATATCATTTAAGGAAGTTGCTCCAAATAGATTTTTTGATATGGGGATAGCAGAAGGAGATATGATTGGTACAGCAGCAGGTCTTGCTACTTGTGGAAAAATACCTTTTGCAAGTACTTTCGCAATATTTGCATCAGGAAGGGCTTATGAACAAATAAGAAACTCTGTGGCATATCCAAATTTAAACGTTAAAATAGCTGCTACTCATGCAGGAGTAACAGTAGGAGAAGATGGAGGGAGCCATCAAGCTATAGAAGATATATCCTTAATGAGAGGTATACCAAATATGGTTGTCATAAATCCTGCTGATGGAATAGAAGCAAAAAAAGCAATATTTTCTGCTGTAGATTACAATGGACCTATATATATAAGACTTGGAAGAGCAACTACTGAAGACATACATAATGATGATTATAATTTCAAAATTGGAAAGGGCGAGATTCTTAGACAAGGTTCAGATGTAGCTATAATTGCAACTGGGATAATGGTTTCAAAAGCTATTAAATCTGCTGAATTATTAAGTGAAGAGGGAATTGAAGCTATGGTAGTTAATATATCAACTATAAAGCCAATTGATAGTGAACTGATAGTAGAGGTAGCTAAAAATACTGGTAAGGTGGTAACTGTAGAAGAACATAGTGTAATAGGTGGATTGGGTTCTGCTGTTACAGAAGTTTTAAGTGAGAAATATCCTGTTGTAGTAAAGAGAATAGGCATAAATGATGAATTTGGTCAATCAGGAAATCCAGAATCTCTATTAAACTATTATGGATTGACTGTAGAAAATATCGTTAGTACTGTAAAATCATTTTAAGTAAATATAATCAATAATAAAAGTAAATTAAACATAAATTTTATCAATAAAATGTAGGAGGAATCAAAATGTTAGAAGCTCTAAAAGAAGAAGTATTAAAAGCAAATCTAGAATTACCTAAAAAAGGATTAATCACTTATACATGGGGAAATGTAAGTGGAATAGATAGAGAAAAAGGGTTAGTAGTAATAAAACCAAGTGGTGTTGAGTATGATAAGATGACTGTAGAAGATATGGTAGTAGTTGATTTGGATGGAAATATAGTAGATGGTAAATTAAGACCTTCTTCTGATACTCCAACTCATCTAGTTTTATATAAAGAGTTTGAGGAATTAGGAGGGATAGTACATACACATTCAAGTTGGGCTACAACTTGGGCTCAAATAGGTAAATCTATACCAGCATGTGGGACTACTCATGCAGATTATTTTTATGGAAGTATACCATGCACTAGAAAAATGACTAGAGAAGAAATAAGTAGTGAATATGAAAGAGAAACTGGTAATGTAATTGTTGAAGAATTTATGGGGAAAAACCCAATACACTGTCCAGGAGTAATTGTAAATGACCATGGCCCTTTTACTTGGGGTAAAAATGCAAAAGAGGCTGTTCATAATGCAGTAGTTTTAGAAGAAGTTGCAAAGATGGCATATTATACAGAATTAATGAGTCCTGAGAATACTATGGATAGAGTACTTATGAACAAGCATTTTTCAAGAAAACATGGTAAAAATGCATACTATGGTCAAAAATAACTGTCTGGAGGTAAATTATGCTAGAATCTTTAAAAGTTAAAATTGTGGAAGTAGCAATTAAAGCAGAGAATTATGGTTTGTGTAAAGAAAAAGCTGGTAATTTTAGCATTAGAGATAAGGATACTGGATATATACTTATAACACCTTCAGGTATAGGAAGAGAAGAATTGAAAACAGAACACATTTGTGTATTAGACTTGGATGGGAATGTAATAGAAGCTGAGAAAGGTATTAAACCTAGTAGTGAGGTGCTAATGCATATTGAAATATACAAAGTGAGAGCAAATGTAAATGCTGTATCGCATACACATTCTCTATATGCAACAGCATTTTCAGTGGCAAATAAACCAATTATACCAATTGTATATGAGTCAGTTAATTATGGTGGTTATGTAGACATAGCTCCATATGAAAGACCAGGGACTTTAGAACTAGCCAAAAGTGTTTCAAAGTTATTGTTAGATACGGATGCATGTTTATTAGAAAGACATGGATTGACAACTGTAAGTAATGACCTTGAAGATGCTTTGTTAAAATCGAGATACGTAGAAGAAGTAGCAGAAATATACTATAGGTCTTTAGTATTAAGTCAATTTAAAGAACCTAAGATAGTAGATATTGATGAATTTAAAGCATGGAAATATCCAGAGGAAATAAAATTTTAATTAGGATAATTTAAATTAAAGAGATGAATTAAAATAGATATTAGCTTCTTTATATAGTGTAGTATTTCTTAAATAAATATATTTAATCTGATATATTTATTTAAAACAAAAATAATATAAAACCCTAAATCTATTATTATATTGGTTTAGGGTTCTATATTTTTTATTTATACATTTCTACTTATGCATTTCTTTTTAGTTGATTTTCTGGAGAATTTATATATTCAAAGTATTTTTTAGTTTCAGATACTATTATAGGTGATAGTGCAAGTAAAGCTATTAGGTTAGGTATTGCCATAAGTCCATTTACAATATCAGCAATTATCCAAACTACTTCTAATTTTAAGAATGCACCTAATAATACCATAGCTACAAATACAGTTCTATATCCATTCATACCTTTTACACCAAATAGGAATTCAAAACATCTTTCCCCATAATAACTCCACCCCAAAATTGTAGTGAATGCAAATAATGTTAAGCTAACTGTAAGTAATATTGGTCCAAATGTAGGAATAGCACCATTAAAAGCTGCTTGAGTCATAACAGCACCATTTAAGTCTGAAGACCAAACTCCTGATATTACAAGAGAGAATCCAGTAAGTGTACAAATTATAATAGTATCTATAAAAGTTCCTGTCATAGATATAAGCCCTTGTTCTGCTGGCCACTCAGTTTTAGCTGCAGCAGCTGCTATTGGAGCACTACCTAAACCAGATTCATTTGAGAATACACCACGGGCAATACCATTTCTAATTGCTAATGACATAGTTGCACCTAGAAAACCACCAGTTGCAGCAGTAGGTGTAAATGCACTTTTAATTATCAATACAAAAGTTTCAGGTATTTTATTCCAATAAGATATTAAAATGATTCCACATATTACAATATAGATAACTGCCATGAAAGGTACTATCTTAGTAGCTACATTAGAGATACTTTTAAGACCTCCAAATACAACTAAAGCCACAAACAACGCTAGTACAACACCTGTAATTCTAGGGTCTACTCCAAAGCTATTATTGATAGCGTCTGTTATTGAATTTACTTGAGTAAAAGTACCTATACCTAAAAGTGCAACTAATATACCACTTATAGCAAAGAATATTGCAAGAGGTCTCCATTTTTCACCCATACCATTTACTATGTAGTACATAGGTCCACCAGATACTTGACCATTTTTATCTTTAGTTCTGTATTTTATTGCAAGTACACCTTCTGAGTATTTAGTAGCCATCCCAAAGAATGCAGCTATCCACATCCAGAAAAGTGCACCAGGTCCACCAGCTTTAATAGCTGTGGCAACACCAACAATATTACCAGTACCAACTGTAGCAGCTAATGCAGTACATAAAGCTGCAAAACTTGAAACATCACCACTACCCTTATTTTCAGCAGAGAATATTAGCTTAAGAGCACGTGGAAGTTTTGTTATTTGTACAACTCCAAGTCTAACAGTAAGTAATATACCAGTACCAACTAGTAGTACCAACAGGGGCGGACCCCAAATAAAAGCATCAACTTTGTTTAAAATATCAATTAGATTCATAAAAACACTCCCTCATTTTTTTGCTTTACACAATCAATAGAATTTTTAATGAAGTAATTGACAGGAAATTAGTATAATTTATTAATAATTTCTAGTGTAATAAAAAAAGCTAAATCTAAAATAGATTCAGCTCTGGATATACACTAATTAGCAACCAAAATAAAAGTATTAATAATACTAGTTTTGGTAGATAATCCCTGTCCTTTTGCCTGAGAGATTGAGCACAAATGCCTTGCCCCTTCGGCGCCCATAATGGGTCTCTCCAGAGTTCCGTAAATTTTACAGTCCTACTTTAAAAAGTACCTGAGAGTGTTACTCCTTCGGTATGCCATATGGCAACTCTTCTATAAAATCTTAACCGGATATTGATTTGTCATAGCTTATTGTATTAATAATATTAATATAAGTTTTTGTGTTTTGTCAACTGAAAAATTTAAAAATAGGGAAAAGATATAAAAATATAAGTCTAATTACGAATTATAAACTTATAAATTTAAAGAATATACGTGAAAATAAATAGAATAGTAGGTGTTTAAATTAAGTGAAATATAAGTTTAGGATAAAAAAATAAGAAAATATTAAATAATTAATTAGAATTGATTTAATTATGGTAATATTATAGTTACGATATTAAGAAAAAGTCTATTTATTTAGATTTTAAGTGTAATGTAAGATTGAAGAAAGAGAAAGGAAGTATTTTAAAATGGGAAAAATATTAGTACTAGCAGAAAAACCTTCTGTGGGAAGAGATATAGCAAAAGTTTTGGGTTCAAAAAATGAAAAAAATGGATATATAGAAGGGCCAAAGTATATTGTTACTTGGGCACTAGGTCATTTGGTTACACTTGCTGACCCTGAAAGTTATGGAGAAAGATACAAATCATGGAGTTTAGAAGATTTACCAATACTTCCTAAGTATCTAAAGACAGTTGTAATAAAAAAAAGTGGAAAGCAGTTTAATACAGTAAAGGCTCAAATGAACAGAAATGATATAGATGAAATAGTTATAGCAACAGATGCAGGGAGAGAAGGAGAACTTGTAGCAAGATGGATAATAGAGAAATCTCAAGTAAAAAAACCTTTAAAACGTCTTTGGATTTCTTCAAGTACAGATAAAGCAATAAAAGAAGGGTTTGCAAAATTAAAAAGTGGTAAAGAATATGAAAATTTATATTATTCAGCAATAGCACGAGCAGAAGCCGATTGGATTATTGGAATAAATGCAACTAGAGCTTTAACAACAAAATATAACGCACAACTTTCTTGTGGAAGAGTGCAGACTCCTACTCTTGCTATGATATTGAAAAGAGAAGAAGAAATAAGAAATTTTAAGCCTAAAGAGTATTATGGATTGGAGATAATTGCAACAAAGGGCAACTCAGATATAAAGTTTATTTGGAATGATAAAAACAATAGTTCCTCAACTTTTAGTAAAGAAAAGATAGAAGGTGTCTCAAAAAAAGTAAAAGATTTAGATATTAAAATATCTGAAGTAAATAAATCATATAAGAAAAAATATTCACCTGCACTTTATGATTTAACAGAATTACAAAGAGATGCAAATAAAATGTTTGGATTTTCAGCAAAAGAAACATTATCTATAATGCAAAAACTATATGAACATCATAAGGTGCTTACTTATCCTAGAACTGATTCTAGGTATCTAACTTCAGATATTGTTGGAACATTAAAAGATAGAATAAAAGCTGTAAATGTTAGTGATTACTCCAAGGTTTGTAATAAATTATTGAAAAGTAATATTGCAGCTAATAAGTCTTTTGTCGATAATTCAAAAGTAACAGACCATCATGCTATAATACCAACAGAGCAAAAAGTGTTTATGAGTGATTTTACAGATAAAGAAAGAAAAATATATAATATTGTCGTAAAAAGGTTTTTGGCCGTGTTAAGCCCTCCTTTTGAGTATGAACAGACAACTATAAATGCGACTATAGAAGGTGAGACATTTAAAGCTAAGGGCAATAAAGTAATAAATCTAGGTTGGAAAGAAAGCTATAAAGATATGGATGATGAAGATGAGTATGAAAGCATTCCAAATGTGTTGGAAAAAGATATTCTTAAAGTTAAAAGTTTAAAGATGACTTCAGGAAAGACAAATCCACCACCATACTTAAATGAGGCTACACTTTTAACATCTATGGAGAAAAGTGGACTTGGTACAGTTGCTACTAGAGCAGACATAATAGAAAAATTATTCAATTCATTTTTGATGGAAAAGAAAAATAAAGATATATATATAACATCAAAAGGAAAACAACTGTTAGATTTAGTTCCTGTGGACTTAAAGACACCAGAACTTACAGCATCATGGGAAAAAAAACTGTTAGATATTTCAAAAGGTAAGCTTAATAAAAATACATTTATAAATGATATGAAAGATTATTCAAAAGCTATTGTATTAGAAGTAAAAAGTAGTGATAGTAAATTCAAACATGATAATTTAACTAAAAATAGATGTCCAGAATGTGGCAAATTTATGCTAGAGGTAAATGGTAAGAAAGGTAAAATGTTAATTTGTGAAGATAGAGAGTGTAATACTAGAAAAACCATATCACAAACAACTAATTCAAGATGCCCTAATTGTCATAAAAAATTAGAACTTCGTGGTGAAGGAGAAGGAAGAATTTTTACTTGTAGCTGTGGGTATAGAGAAAAATTATCCTCTTTTAATAAAAGAAAACAAGAAGAAAAAAAGAAAGCATCAAAGAAAGATGTTAATCAATATATAAAAAATCAAAATAAAAATCAAGAAGTATTTAATAATCCATTTGCAGAAGCCTTAGCTAAGTTGAAAAAATAAATAGTTTTCATGGTAATATTATACACAATCACAACTTTAACTATATATTAGTTATATGTACTGATATAATATAGGATATAGTTTAGACATGAAAGTAGGGATGTCAAATGAGATTAAATTATATGTTTAAATACTATTGTGACGAATGTAAAGATATATGGAATAATTCAAGTATTGAATTATGTAAAGACATAGAAACATATAGTGAAGAGTCACAAAAAAAGTGTGAAAGCGAATTAGATAAATTGATAGATAAAGTGTCAGTTCACTTAGAAAAGTATCCAAGTGATGTTGTTTTAAGAAAAATGTGGATAAAAAAAGGTGAAGCTTTTTTGCAAAAAACATTAGAGAAAGAGAATATTTTTAAATTAGAGAAAATGAATGTAGAAGATAGAAAAAAATTCTTAGAAATAACAAAACAATTTATCAGAGATGCTAGAGGATTTGATGATGATTTACCTATAGAAGATATTATGCAGGCCATGAGGAATGTATGGATTTCAAATGCACTGCAATTATTATTTGGAAAAGATGTGTATTATTCAAAAGCAAGTTTTGCATATAGTATGTTATATCCATATACAGACAATTATTTAGATAATACAAAGACAAATGAAATGGATAAAACTTTATTCAATAGTTGGTTAGAAAAAAGACTCTTAGGAGAGCAAATTAAACCTAATAATTGTCATGAAAGTAAAGTATCTCAGATGATAGATTATATTGAAGATGTTCATCCTAGAGAAGATTTCAAAGAAATATATGAGTCATTGTTATTAATATTTAAAAGCCAAGTAAAGAGTTTAAAACAGCAGGATAAAGAGACTTGTTTGAATAAAGACGAAATATTATCTATTTCTGCTGAAAAGGGAGGTTCATCTGTTTTAGTAGATGGATATTTAATAAATGAGCTTATGACAAAGGAAGAGATAAAGTTTTGTATTGGTTATGGATTTTTATTACAAATATCTGATGATTTACAGGATATAAAAGAAGATTTAAAGTGTAATCATAAGACTATTATGACAGAGATGTCAAAAGAGGGTTTATTGGATGAGATTGCAAACAAATTAATAAACTTTACTATTGAATTAATAGATAACTTTAAAATTAACAGTAGAAGTGAAGCTATAACAGATATGATAAAAAATGATTGTTTAATGTTGATTTTATTTTCTATAGCTTATAATGCTGAATTTTTTTCTGTAGAATATATAAAAAAAATAGAGAGATTTCTCCCGTATAC
>NZ_JAGWCS010000086.1:0-16362 GCF_020657705.1 Clostridioides sp. ZZV15-6598
GTATTTTATACAATATATCATAAAAGGAGAATTTAATGAAAGCAGAAGAAACGAGCATATACCCAATTATTAAAAATAACTTAAATCAAGTATCCATTGTTGAATATAAAAAAGGGCAAAGATTTGTAGCATCAGATGAAGATTTGCAAGAAGTCTTTTTTATAATAGAGGGAGTTGCACTAGTAGAATGTTCCACTAGAGGAGGAAATAAGTTTCTTGTTGATATTGTACCAGAAAATGAATTTATAGGTAAAATTAGTTATATATATGAACATAACTTGAAATGTGATATATTTGCAAAAACTAATATAAGATTATTTAGATTTAAAAAAGATGTATTTGATGAATTATACCTTAAAAGAGATTTTATTGAATTATTTCACAGTAAATGTACGAGAAGAATATATGAGTTGTACAAGACTAGAATGGTAAGAGAATTATTTTCTTGTACAGAAGTCATTGCTTATTGTATATTAAAAAAACAAGAGAATAGTACATGTAAAGCAAAGCATATCCGTAATTTTAGTGAAATTTATTCAATCAGTAGAAAGAGTAGATACCACTCTTTATTGAATTTAATTGAAAAGGGTATAATTAAAAAAATAGATAGTACATATGAAGTTTTGAATTATGATAAATTACATAGATTAGCCTTTGAAGTAAAGGAATTTTTAGAAGATAAATAGTTATGAATATTATTGTTATTTAATTAAATTATAATATAATAATCTTTGTAAAAAATAAAAAATAGTCTCACTGAAAACCAGAAATAATTTATCTGTTTTCAGTGAGACTATTTTAAAGCATTATATACTACTAAAATATACTATTGTTATTAATCAATTTCTTTAACTATGTTAATAGCCCATTTTTTAGATAGTGCTCTAGGTACACCAAATATAAATTTTACAACTTCTTCACTGTAAGTGAGTAGAACAAGGATAAATATAGGTGCCCCTTTAAATGCAGCTATAAAAGTTAAAGGAAGTGAAGCTAACCACATACATCCTAATTCTAAAAATAGAGCATATTTAGTATCTCCACCACTTCTCAAAATACCAATTATAACTAATGTATTAAATGATTTTAAAGCCATTAGTATACCCATTATAAAAAATATTTTAGTTATATCAGAAGACAAGCTATCAGAAACACTGAACATCTTTAATAATAGTGGGATATTTAAAATTAAAATAATTCCAAGTATTAAACCAGCTAAAAACACCAGTATAGAAAATTTCTTAGCATATTCAATGGCTCTTTTGATGTGGTCAGCACCAAGTTCATTACCAAGCATAATAGATGCACCAGATGCAATACATACAGCAGTCATTATAAAGAAGTTACCTGTACTAGTTGCTATTTGACTTGCTGCTATAGCAGATGTACCTGCCCTTGAATAGGCAACCGAATACAGGACAGTTCCAACTGCCCAGGCAGAGTCATTTACAAATATAGGAAAACTCTTTGATGAAAAAGATTTGATAAAAATCTTATCAATAGCTTTTAGATTTTTCAAGCCAAATTTTAATATATAGTCTTTTTTATAAAAATAAACATAAGTAAGCATTAAAATTAATTCACATATTCTTGCAATTACAGTTGCTAAGGCAGCTCCTTTTACGCCTAATGCAGGAAGCCCTAAATTACCAAATATAAACCCATAATTTAAAATAACATTTGTTACAAGAGCAAATGCACTGCAAATCATACCTAACTTAGGATTTCTAACACCTCTAGAACCAGTACTAAACACTGTACTTATAGCTATCAATGGATAACTAAATACTGCAATACTAAAATAGTCTATACAAAGTCTTACAACCTCTGAATCATAAGAAAATATGTGTATTATTGGTTTTGGTGTTAGTAGAGCAGGGATAACAAATACAAAACTTAAAGCGAGTGCTAATATACAGGTAAGACCTGTAACCTTTCTTATATTACTAATATCTTTCTTTCCATAAAACTGTGAAATAAAAACTCCAGCTCCACCTGTAATACCAGACAGAGACATATTAAAAAGGAAGAAAAATTGGTTCGCAACTCCAACTGAAGCTACAGATACTTCACCCAAACTACTTATCATAACTGTATCTATTACATTTACAGATGTAGAAATTAAGTTTTGTATGATAATAGGTATACATAAAGATAGAAGTATCTTATAAAACCTTTTATTTTCATCCTTTAAAGAAAACAATGCTTGCAAATAATCCTCTCCTTTTTACATAAACTCTTCCCACTCATCATATAGAGAGGAAAGGTCATTTTCTAAACTGATTTTTTCTTGACTGACTTCTTTAGCTTTCTCAGGATTAGAGTATACTTCTTCTTGACATAATAGCACATCTAATTCTTCAATTTTAAGTTCTAGTTTTTCAATTTCTTTTTCTATACTTTGCCTTTTTATTCTATTTTTCTTTTCTAATTCTCTTTGTTCTCTTTCTTTTCTTTTTTCATCCTTTATTTGAGTCCTTGTTTTTTCTTCTTTCTCTTCAACAATACTCATTTCCTGAACTTGTCTTTTCTTATCAATATAGTAATCATAGTTACCTAAATATTCAGTAACTCCATCTTCATCTAAAACAAGAATCTTATCTACAACAGTATTTAGAAAATATCTATCATGTGATATTGTAAATATAGTACCATCATAATTAGTTAATGCTTCTTCAAGAACCTCCTTAGAATCAATATCTAGGTGGTTAGTAGGCTCATCTAGCAATAAGAAATTTGCATTTGATAATATAAGTTTAAGTATAGCCACTCTAGCTCTTTCTCCACCACTTAATGTAGAAATCTTCTTGAAAACTTCTTCATCAACAAATAAAAATGCTCCTAACATATTTCTTAAAGTGGTTTGAGTAAGATGATTATTATTTTCCCAAATTTCATCAATTATAGTGTTATCCAAATTAAGAGTTTTTTGTTCCTGATGGAAGTAAGAGACATGGACATTAGTTCCAAATTTAATATTACCATTAAGAGGTTGTAGTTCGTTAGTTATTATTTTAAATAATGTAGACTTACCAATACCATTTGCACCTATAAGAGCAACTTTTTCTCCTCTATATATGTCTAAGTTTAAATCTTCAAAAAGTATTCTTTCTCCATATCCCATAGATACATCTCTAATTTGAAGAACATCATTTCCACTTTGAACAGACGGAGTAAACTGTATACGAGCTTTTTTTCTATAAGCCTCTGGCTTATCTAAAACATCTACCTTATCCAATGCTTTTTCTTTGCTTCTTGCACGTTTTAAGTGCTTTTCCCGACCATACGCTTTTAGTCTTTCAATAGATTCTTCTTGTTTTTTTATTTCTTTTTGCTGGTCTTCGAATTTTTTTAGCTCTAGTTCTTTTTCTATTTTAGACAGCTCAACAAATTTAGAGTAGTTACCATTGTATACTTTAAGTCTTTTATTGTGAACTTCAAAAATTCTATTTACAGCTTGGTCTAAGAAATATCTATCATGAGATATTAGCATAACAGTACCTTTGTATTGCTTCAAAAATACTTCTAACCATTCTATTGCTTCAGAATCTAAGTGGTTAGTAGGCTCATCAAGTAATAATAAAGTTGGTTTTTTAAGAAGTAATTTTCCTAAAAGAACCCTGGTTTTTTCACCACCAGAAAGTATACTTATTGGTTTATCCATATCATTGTCACTAAATCCTAATCCTTTTAAAACTCCTTTAGCTTCAGACTTATATCCATATCCATTTAAATCTGAAAATAATTCTAACTTATGTGAATATTCATCCATGATTTTTTCTAAAATTGGAGAGTTTGTTTTTGTGCTTTCCTCAGATATTTTAACTTCCAATTCTCTTAAATAGGATTCCATATCTATCAAATCTTTAAAAACTTCCAGCACTTCTTCTAAAATGGTATTATCCGAATAAAAATTGGTATTTTGTTCTAAATATCCGATTTCACAATCTTTAGAAGTGTAAATATCTCCACTATCATAGCCATAAATTCCTGATATTATTTTAAATAAAGTAGTTTTTCCAGTACCATTAATGCCAATTATACCAATTTTATCGCCTTCATTTACTGTAAAACTAATATTTTCCAATATAGAATCTATACCAAAACTTTTATTTAAGTTGTTACATGACAAAACAATCATAAATTTCTACCTCCTTGAACTATCTAAAATTATAATGTTTTGATATAATATAATCAAGGTTATATGTATTAGTTTTGAAAAAGAAATATTTTATTGTGAATCAAACAAAAAAGAGGACACTTTTAGGAGGTGAAAATGTTGGGAAATAAAAATATATCAATGGCAGTTATAAGAAGGCTCCCAAAATATCATAGATATCTTGGAGACTTATTAGATAGGGATATACAAAGAATATCTTCTAAAGAATTGAGTGATATAATAGGTTTTACTGCTTCTCAAATAAGACAAGATTTAAACAACTTTGGTGGATTTGGACAACAAGGGTATGGTTATAATGTAGAGGCCCTGCATACTGAGATAGGTAAAATACTTGGATTAGACCGACCATATAATGCAGTTCTTGTAGGAGCAGGTAACTTGGGACAAGCTATAGCCAATTATGCAGGATTTAGAAAAGCTGGATTCGAGATAAAAGCTTTATTTGATGCAAATCCTAGAATGATAGGCTTAAAGATAAGAGAATTTGAAGTGTTAGATTCAGACACTTTAGAAGAGTTTATAAAAAACAATGATATAGATATTGCTGTATTATGTATACCTAAAAATGGAGCACAAGAAGTTATTAATAGAGTTGTAAAAGCTGGAATAAAAGGTGTATGGAATTTTGCACCATTAGATTTAGAAGTTCCGAAAGGTGTTATAGTTGAAAATGTAAACCTAACAGAAAGCTTATTTACTTTATCGTATTTGATGAAAGAAGGAAAGTAGACAACTTAAACATATTAATAATAAGTAACTATGAAGAGTATTGAGAAAGTCAGAAGATTTAATATTAAATCATCTGGCTTTTTAAAATATAAAAGATAAAATTGAGATACTATAGAAATTAACTTAATATAGGGAGAGTGAGATTAATGGAAGAGTTATGGCAAAAAGCTATTGAATTTCATGGTCATGAATGTCCAGGTCTAGCGATAGGATTTAAAGCAGCACTTGCAGCGAGAAAGTATTTGGGATGTAATCAGTCAGGTGATGAAGAGATTGTATGCATTTCTGAAAATGATGCATGTGGAATAGATGGCATACAAGTGGTATTAAGTTGTACAATGGGTAAAGGAAATTTACTACTTAGAATGACAGGTAAATCAGTATACCATTTTTTTAATAGGGAAAATGGAAAGTCTATAAGAATATATGTGAAATCAAAACCAGTTGATATGGATAGAGAAGGGTATAAAAAATACTTATTAGAAAGTAAATTTGAAGATATATTTGAAATTACAGATACAAAATTAAGACTTCCAGAAAAGGCAAGAATATTTAAGTCTCTTAAATGTGAAGTGTGTGGAGAGTTTGCACCTGAGCAATATATAAGAATTCAAGATAGTAAGAAGGTATGCCTTGATTGTTTTAGTAAATATGAAAGATTTTATGAAGAGGGAAAAGAAACATCAAATTAAAGATATTAGGTTTATACATAGCAATAAAAGAATCACAGAAAAGAATTATATACAATACTATTAAATTTATACATAATAAAAAGAGACTGATTAATATTGATAAAATCAAATTAAGCCAGTCTCTTTATGAATAACCAATTATTATTCTGGTTGAGGTGCATCTACAGGACAAGCTCCTGCACAAGAACCACAGTCTATACAAGAACCAGCATCTATAACATATGCGTCGTCTCCAGCTGATATACAGCTAACAGGGCATTCAGCCTCACAAGCACCACAGCTTATACAAGCGTCAGTAATTTTATATGCCATTTTGAAATCCTCCCTTTTATATGTATTGTAATTCAATAACATTATAACAAATATTATTGAATATAACAATTAAATTAATTCTACAATAAAAACTTTATTGTGATATTCTTATTTTAAAGTTTTACAATAAATTTTAATCTGCTTATATTTTTATTTATCTTAAAGAAATTTATCTTAAAAATAAAATTAAAGTTTAAAAGTTATGTATGGAGTACATTTAAAAATGTTATACTCTTAAAGAGTATATTTCATTAAGAATTTATTGATTCAAAGGAGATTTAATATGAAAAATAAGTTAGCTTACATATGTATTATGAGTCTATTGTTGCTTGTAGTAGGGTGTTCTAATAATTCGAATAAGGAAAATAACATTAAAAAAGACTCTAATAATAATCAAAGTCAGGTTGAAGAACAAAAAAAAGAGCCTGTAATAAAAGATATAACTATAAGTTTTGCTGGTGATGTAACTATGGGAAACTATAAAGGTTCATCATACTATGGTAGTTTCGACCATGAATTTGAAAGACAAGGAAAAGACTATGATTATTTTCTTAAAAATGTAAAACCTATATTTGAAAAAGATGATTTGACAGTAGTTAACTTAGAAGGTCCTCTTACTAATGCATCAAATGCTAAGGAGAAGAAGTTTGCTTTTAAAGGCAAACCAGAATATATAAACATTTTGAAGTCTGGAAGTGTAGAAGCAGTAAGTATTGCAAATAACCATTCAGAGGATTATTTTGAGGAAGGTATGAAAGATACAAAGTTCATACTGGATGAAAATAAGATAAATTATTTTGGTTTAGGTAAAGATGCAGTAATAGATGTTAATGGAATTAAAGTAGGTTTATTAGGATATAATGGATTGTCAACTGAATACAATGAAAAAAACTTAAAACAAATGGAAGATGATATTAAAGCCCTAAAAGAGAAGTCAGATATTGTTATGGTTTATTTTCACTGGGGGATAGAGCTAGAATATTCTCCAGATAAAAAACAAAAAGATTTCGCTCATTATGTAATAGATAAGGGTGCAGACTTAGTTATAGGTTCTCATCCTCATGTAGTTCAAGGTATAGAAAAGTACAAAGATAAGTATATAGCTTATAGTTTAGGAAATTTTTGTTTTGGAGGAAACAAGAATCCTTCTGATACAGATAGTTATATATATCAACAAACTTTTACCTTCTCAGATAATAAACTATCTTCAATTAAAGAGCCAAATATAATACCAACAGCAATAACATCTAGCAGCTCTAGAAATAATTATCAACCAAAAGTACTAGATGGAAGTGAGAAGGATAGAGTGTTAAATAAACTAGAAAAAATAAGTAAAGATTTGAATAATTAAAAGTGTAAAAAAAAATAAATATATATATTTATTTTAATAATTTATATTTTGTTTGAAGCTTGGGAAAACGTGGTATTAAATAAGTAGATTTTAATAGTTAAATTATAGTCAACTGCTATAATACTATCAAATCTACTTTTTTAATATAAAAATATAAGGGGGAATTTGCAATGGCTTGTAACACTTGTAAAATGTGCGAAAGTGCAGACAAGAAATTAGAAAGTTTTGTAGCTTCAAAGGATGTTGAAACAGCATTTCATAGAACTGAAGATCAAAAGGTTAAATGTGGTTTTGGACTTCAAGGAGTCTGTTGTAGACTCTGTTCAAATGGACCATGTAGAGTAACTCCAAAATCACCAAGAGGTGTATGTGGAGCAGATGCAGACACTATAGTAGCAAGAAACTTTTTAAGAGCAGTAGCATCAGGGGCAGCTTGTTATTTACATGTGGTAGAAAATACAGCTAAGAATTTAAAAAATGTTGGAATAACTAAAGGTGTTATTAAGGGAGAAAAAACATTAAATCAATTAGCAGAGATGTTTGGAATAGAAAGTGATGAAAAATACGATAAATGTATAAAAGTAGCTGATAAAGTTATAAATGATTTATATAAATCAAGAGATGACAAGATGGAATTAGTAGAAAAAATAGCTTATGCACCTAGAGTAAAAAAATGGAAAGAGTTAGGTATAATGCCTGGTGGTGCAAAATCAGAAGTGTTTGATGCAATAGTAAAATCATCAACAAACTTAAACAGTGACCCAGTAGATATGTTAGTTAACTGTTTAAATTTAGGAATATCAACAGGGTTATATGGTCTTACTCTAACGAATCTTTTAAATGATGTTATGTTAGGGGAACCAGTTATAAGAATGGCTCCTGTAGGATTTAATGTAATAGACCCAGACTACATAAATATAATGATAACAGGTCATCAACATTCAACATTTGCAAATTTCCAAGATAGATTAAAAGATGAAGATGTTATAAAATTGGCTCAATCTGTTGGTGCAAAAGGATTTAAGTTAGTAGGATGTACATGTGTTGGTCAAGATTTACAATTAAGAGGAGAACATTATCAAGAAGTATTTGCTGGTCATGCTGGTAACAACTTTACAAGTGAAGCTGTTTTATCAACTGGAGCAATAGATATAGTTCTTTCTGAATTTAACTGCACTATACCTGGGCTTGAACCAATAGCAGATAAATACAAAGTAAAAATGGTTTGCTTAGATGATGTTGCCAAAAAAGCAAATGCAGAGTATATAGAATTAGATAGAAGTAATTTAGACGAACTTAGCAATTCACTAATACAAAAAGCACTAGAATCTTATAAAGATAGAAGGGGAAGTGTTGAAATAGATATACCAAAAGACCATGGATTTGAACAGTCTTTAACTGGTGTAAGTGAAAAGAATCTAAAAGCATTTTTAGGAGATTCATGGAAACCTCTTATTAATTTAATTGCAGAAGGAAAAATTAAAGGGGTTGCAGCTGTTGTAGGATGTTCAAATATGACAGCAGGAGGTCATGATATAAATACTGTTGAATTGACTAAGGAGTTAATTAAAAAAGATATTATAGTACTTTCAGCAGGATGTTCTACTGGAGGATTAGAAAATGTTGGTCTTATGTCACCTGGAGCAGAAGAATTAGCAGGAGAAAATTTAAAAGAAGTATGTAAGACTTTAGGAATACCACCAGTATTAAACTTTGGGCCATGTTTAGCTATAGGAAGACTTGAAATAGTAGCAACAGAATTAGCAGCTGAGCTTGGAATAGATTTACCACAATTACCATTAGTGCTTTCAGCTCCACAATGGTTGGAAGAACAAGCATTAGCTGATGGAGCTTTTGGACTTGCTCTTGGTTTACCTCTTCATTTGGCATTACCTCCATTTATAACAGGAGGAAAGTTAGTAACAGAGGTATTAACAGAAAAATTAAAAGACTTAACAGGAGGGCATGTTATAGTGAATCCAGATCCTAAATCTTCAGCTGATCAATTAGAACAAATAATAATAGACAGAAGAAAAAATTTAGGGTTAAAGGATGTGGAATGTAATGCATAGAATTTTTATAAATAAAGATTTATGTACAGGCTGTAAAAGTTGTGTATTAGCTTGTATGTTAAAGCATAATAAAGATTATGACATGTATACTCTTGATTTAGAAAATATAGATAATGATAGTAGAGGGCATATAGAACTAGATAGCAAACATAATAACCCAGTTCCAATTCTTTGCAGACACTGTGATGAGCCAGAATGTGCTTTAGCATGTATGAGTGGTGCAATGCATAAAGATAATCAAAGTGGAATTGTTTCATATGATGAAGAAAAATGTGGTTCATGTTATATGTGTGTAATGTCTTGTCCATATGGATTATTAAAACCAGATGATAGAAGCAAGCAAAACATACTTAAATGTGATTTATGTAAAGATGAAGAATATCCTAGATGTGTAGCTAATTGTCCAAGTGGGGCAATTGAATTACAGAAGGAGGAAAATGATGAATTATGTAGTGTTAGGGGCTAGTGCTGCTGGTATAAATGCAGCAAAAACATTGAGAGAATTAGATAAAGATTCTAGTATAGTGATAATTTCTAAAGATGAAAATATATACTCAAGATGTATGCTACATCATGTTATATCTGAACACAGAACTTTAAAACAAATAAACTTTGTTGATGAAGACTTTATGGAGAAAAACAATATAAATTGGATTTCAGGTAAAACTGTTAAAGGAATAGACACAGATAAAAAACTAGTTCAAATGGAAGACCTTGCTGTAAATTATGATAAGCTTTTAATAGCTACAGGTGCATCTTCTGCTATTCCTCCTATAAAGAATTTAAGAGAAGGAAATTTTGTATACTCTGTAAGAAACATAGATGATATTTATAAAATAAAAGAGAAGGCAGAAAAATCGAAGAAAGTTGTTATAATAGGGGCAGGACTAGTTGGAATAGATGCTTTAATTGGTTTATTTAAATATGAGCAGCTAGATATTTCAGTTGCCTTTATGGAAAAATATATTTTAGATAGACAATTAGATGAATATACAGCATCAGTATATGAAAATAAATTTAAAGAAAAAGGCGTAAAATTTTATCCAAGTGCATCAATACAAGAAATTGTCTTAGATGATAGCAAAGATGTTAAAGGTGTTGCATTTTCAAATGGAGAAATTCTTGATGCAGATATGGTAATCGTAGCCACAGGAGTTAAAGCTAATGCTGACTTTTTAGATAAAACAGGAATAGAATATGACAGAGGCATAATAATAGATGATAGATGCCAAACAACACAAAAAGATATATATGCAGCAGGAGATGTTGTAGGTAAAAATGCTATCTGGCCTATAGCTGTAAAGCAAGGAATTGTAGCTGTACACAATATGGTAGGAAAAGATAAAAAGATAGAAGATGAATTTGCTTTTAAAAATAGTATGAATTTTATGGATATACCAACTATTTCTATAGGAATGAATACACCTGTAGACGATAGTTATAAAGTATTAACTAGGCATGGAGATGATTGTTATAAAAAGTTTATTTTTAAAGACAACATAATCTATGGAGCAGTTATACAAGGTGATATTTCATATGTAGGTGTATTAACTCATTTGATAAAAAATAAGGTTGAAATATCTGACTTAGAGAATAGAATATTTGATGTGTGTTATGCAGACTTCTTTAATATGAAAGAAAATGGAGAGTTTTGTTATAGTGTATAATACATAGCTGAATAGAAGCTTATAAATAATATAATAAATAGAGCTATTTTAATATAGAGGATTTTACTTTATAAAAACCTTTATTTAAAGATAGCTCTATTTTTATAATTAAGTTTAAACTTTGATTAATTTATAAAAACATCTATTTTGAATAAGAATACATGTAATCTCTAGTTAGAGGTAAATCGTTTTTGATACCTTTAGTGAAAAGTATTTGATGTATATCTATAATACCAGTATTAAAAGCAGCAGCACAAGAACAAAGATATAAATCCCACATTCTTATAAATTTATCATCGAACATTTCTTTAATCTTAGGAAGATTATCATAGAAATTTTTATGCCAAGATAATAAAGTTTTTACATAATGTAATCTTAAACTTTCAACATCTATAGTGTGATAGTTATAATCGCTACAAATATGTATCATTTCTCTTAAACTAGGAATAACCCCACCAGGGAAAATATATTTTTTAATCCAAGGGTCTCCATAAGATTCTTTTAAGCCGCTTATATAGTGAAGTAAAAATAATCCACTATCTTTTAGAACAGCATTTACATTTTTAATAAAAAGCTCATAGTTTTCTCTGCCAACATGCTCAAGCATACCAACGCTAACAACTCTATCAAATGTAAGATTTGATTCTTTAAGTTCTCTATAGTCCATAAGTCTTACTTCAAGGTAATCTTGAAGATTCTCTTCTTTTATTCTAATATTAAATTCCTTAAATTGTTCTTCACTAAGTGTAATTCCCACACCATGAATTTTATATTTTTTTGCAGCTTCTATTAATAGAAATCCCCAACCACAACCAATATCAAGAAGACTCATACCTTCTTCTAAATTTAGTTTAGTTAATATGTGGTGAACTTTATTAACTTGAGCCTCATAAAGATTATCATTATCATCTTTAAAATATGCACAAGAATAACTAAGTGTTTTGTCTAGCCATAAACTATAAAAATCATTTCCAATATCATAGTGAGCATGTATTTCTTTTTTTTGATGTCTCATGGAATTAGATGAATGTAGTAAATGTTTTACAGCTGAGTTATCAATACTAAATTTGTCTATTTGTTTTAGAAGTAGATTTAAGGTTAAAAATAAATCTCCTTCAACTTCAATGTCTCTATTTATGTAGGCTTCTCCAAGTGCTAAAGATGTACTTTTTAATAATTCAGATTTGCTAATATCATTATTTACAATAACTTTAAATTGAGGAGAGCTATCTCCAACTAGAAATTCTTCTCCATCCTTAAGCTTAACTAGAAAGGGTGTTTCACTAAATCTTTCTAAATAGTCTTTTAAAAAATTTTTTGTAATGTTCATATTACCAGCTCCTTTTAATGTAAATCCAGTAAGTTTTCCTTGCTTAAAGTATATTATATTCCTTTTTTTTAAAAAGTAAAATTTTTTTTGGTTAATTTTTATTTGAACGAACTTTCTATTTTATAAAGGAGTTTTATTTTGTAGTGTTTTATTTATTTTATAAATTTTAGTATTGGATATAATATTCAATTAGTAATGATATAATAATTTTAATTAATAATAAAGTTTTGGAGCAATTAGCTTGAAACTATTTAATAAAGGAGAATCAAATGGAAGTATATGCTTTAGTTGGGTCAAGTGGTACAGGAAAAAGTTATAAGGCACTAGAGTTTGCATATGAAAATGACATAGATTATATAATTGATGATGGGATTTTAATATATAGAAATAAAGTTTTAGCAGGTATATCAGCAAAACAAGCAAAGACTACTGTTGAGGCAGTTAAAAGAGCTATTTTCTATAATTTAGAACATCGGCAAAAGGTTAGAGAGGTAATAGAGAAAGAAAAAATAAATAAGATTCTTGTTATAGGAACTTCAAAAAAAATGATTAATCAGATTGTAGATAGATTATCAATCGGAAAAGTTTATAAATTTATAAATATTCAAGATATAAGTACTAAAGATGAAATAGAAATAGCAAAACAATCTAGAAAAGAAGGAAATCATGTAATTCCTGTTCCAGCAGTTGAAATAAAAAATATGACAAGTGGTCTTAGTATAAATCCATTAAAAAGGCTTTTTAGAAAAGGAAATAATATAAATATGGTGGTTTTAGAAAAGACAATAATAAGACCTACTTTTAGTTACATTGGCAAAGTTTATATTGACGCAGATGTAATTAAACAAATAATTGAATATGAAGTGTACAACTTTGGAAGCATTGATAGAATAAATAAAATCAATATAGAGAATTGCAATAATTTTATGAATATTTTTGTAAGTATAAATATCAATGATTTAGAAGTTATAAAAAAAATTGAAAGTATGCAACAGATAATAAAAAAGTCTATTGAGAGAATGACTTTAGTTAATGTACAAAAAATAGATATTAACATTCATAAAATTAAAAAAATAAACTTCCTCCCATGTTAAAAAATAAACTGAAAAAATGATATACTAATTTGCAATAAAGTGTGCTATAATTAAACTGTAAATTTAGGAAATGGTTTTTTCTAAATGGAGTATACATAATTATAACGTATTTATAAGGGGGCTTTCAAATGTCAGGAAAAGATGTAAATGTCTTCGAGATGGCGCAATCTCAAGTAAAAAATGCATGTGATAAATTAGGTATGGAACCAGCAGTTTATGAATTATTAAAAGAACCTATGAGAGTTATTGAAGTTTCAATTCCAGTAAAAATGGATGATGGTTCTATAAAAACTTTTAAAGGATTTAGATCACAACATAATGATGCAGTAGGGCCAACAAAAGGTGGAATAAGATTCCATCCAAATGTTTCAAGAGACGAAGTAAAAGCTTTATCTATATGGATGACTTTCAAATGTTCTGTAACAGGTATACCATATGGTGGAGGTAAAGGTGGAATAATAGTAGATCCATCAACTTTATCTCAAGGAGAATTAGAAAGATTAAGTAGAGGATACATAGATGGAATATATAAATTAATAGGTGAAAAAGTTGACGTTCCTGCACCAGACGTAAACACTAATGGACAAATAATGTCTTGGATGGTTGATGAATATAATAAATTAACTGGACAAAGTGCTATAGGTGTTTTAACTGGTAAACCAGTTGAATTTGGTGGTTCTTTAGGAAGAACAGCTGCTACTGGATTTGGTGTTGCTGTTACTGCAAGAGAAGCTGCTGCTAAATTAGGAATAGATATGAAAAAAGCTAAATTAGCTATTCAAGGTATAGGAAACGTTGGTTCTTACACAGTTCTTAACTGTGAAAAACTTGGTGGTACTGTTGTAGCTATGGCTGAATGGTGCAAAGCAGAAGGTTCTTATGCTATATACAATGAAAATGGTTTAGATGGTCAAGCTATGTTAGACCATATGAAAGAGCATGGTAACTTATTAAACTTCCCAGGAGCTAAGAGAATATCTTTAGAAGAGTTCTGGGCTTCAGATGTTGATATAGTAGTACCAGCTGCATTAGAAAACTCTATAACTAAAGAAGTTGCTGAATCTATAAAAGCTAAATTAGTTTGTGAAGCTGCTAATGGACCAACTACTCCAGAAGCTGATGAAGTATTTGCTGAAAGAGGAATAGTTCTTACTCCAGACATATTAACTAATGCTGGTGGAGTTACAGTTTCTTACTTCGAGTGGGTACAAAACTTATATGGATACTACTGGTCAGAAGAAGAAGTAGAGCAAAAAGAAGAAGTAGCTATGGTTAAAGCATTTGAATCTATTTGGAAAATCAAAGAAGAATACAATGTTACAATGAGAGAAGCTGCTTATATGCATTCAATTAAGAGAGTTGCTGAAGCTATGAAATTAAGAGGATGGTACTAGAATTACTCTTAATAAATAATAGGATATAATTATTTAATATATAAAAGGGCTGTACTATGTACAGCCCTTAAAAGTTATATGACTCAAAATGATTTGGGTCATTTTTTTATTTTGTAAAATATATTAATGTAATCTATGCAAAAATATTAAATAAAAATAAATATATTTCTAAAATAAATATGTTTCAAGTAAGATAGGAGAAAGTTGATGACTAACTTAATTCTAAATGGGATTTCTAGAACAGTTATAGTGAGTAGTTTATGTATATTTTTAATACTAATTTTTAAGAAAACGACATTTAAAAGATTTAGTAAGAAATTCAATTATTATATATGGTTAATAGTAGTTCTTAAGTTGTTACTTCCATTTACCTATTATATCTTTACAGTTAATATTTTAAGAAATGAAACGAAAGCCAATATTGATAATATTAACTTAGAACATTTTAATAGTGTTTCAACCTTAAGTAATAGTATTTTGGTATATGTTTGGATTTCTACTGTAATAATATATTTAACTTATACTATCTTTAAATACATAAAACTAAAAAATTTAATAAATGATTTATCTTATGATGTTGAGAATGAAGAAATAATAAATCTTTATAAAGGGATATTAAAAGAATTTAATATCATGAAAGATATAAAGTTAAAATATTCTTATGAAGTTGAAACACCAGCATTTTTTGATTCATGTGTGCTTTTACCACCATATGATTATAATTTAAAAGAACTCAATTGGATTTTTAGACATGAACTTATGCATTTTAAGAGTAAAGACCTTTATTTGAAATATGTAGTGTTGATTCTAAAAATAGTTTGTTGGTTTAATCCAGTTATATATATAATGGATAAGCATATAGATTTAGACTGTGAACTTTATTGTGACGAGAGGGTTTTAAAAAATTTTAGTACAGAAGATAAAAAAGACTATGCTTTAACAATTATAAATGCAATGAGAAGAGGCTCAAATTCTTCAAATAAATTTGTAGCTGGATTACATAAGAAATCTGACATTAAAAAGAGAGTAACTAATATGTTTAATGAAAAATATAAGAATGGGATATTAATAACTTTAATTATATGTTTATTGTCATCAGTTACTTTTATCAAGTTTGATTCAGATAGTATTATTGAGTATAATGTTCCTTTAGATAAGCTTAAAAGTGTATGTAAAAAAATTGAGATTGGCAAAGCAGCTAGTCTTGGAAATTTTGTTGAGTATACATATGCAACTGCTCCTGAAAAAGTTAGACGAAGGTATGAAGAAAAATGTAAAGCTTTGGGAATTACTCCTAAAGATGCTGATAGAATAGAGATTCCAGCAGGGGCTTATAATGAATTAACATTATAATTAAAGCAAGAAAATTTAAATTTCAAATTCACTATTATTAAGATTTCTTTTTATTAATATCTCTACAAAAAATATATTATATATAAAATTTACAGAAAAACAAAAAATAATATTTATGTATATTTTAGTCTGAAAACGAAATATCTTTAATTAATGGTATTAAAGTTTGTTTTTAATAAATAATATAC
>NZ_JAGWCS010000087.1:0-16355 GCF_020657705.1 Clostridioides sp. ZZV15-6598
ACATAAAAAATATAGGAAAACAAATGCATCATGTATTTATTATCCTATATTAAATATTATAATATATCAATTTTTTATTGATTATAAAGTTCAAAAATATAAAATTAATATAGTCATAATAAGATAAAAATATCATATATCTCTAAAAAATTATAACATCATATTTGTCTACATAGAAAGAAAAACATACAAAGAATACATATTTAGTACTCCTTGTATGTTTTTATCCTACACATTTATTTTACTTTAGTTTTTAAATTTGCTAATCTTTCCTCAACAGATTTAATCATTTCTTCAAATTTTTCTTTTTTAGCTTTTTCTTCTTCTATTAAGCTTTCAGGTGCTTTTGCTAAAAATCCTTGATTTGCAAGTTTTCCATTAACTCTCTTTATTTCTCCATCTAACTTTTTCATTTCTTTAGATAGCCTTTCGATTTCTTTTTCAAAGTCAACTAACTCATTAAGAGGTATGAATATTTCAACACCATCAATAACTACACCAACTGCATCCGCTGGTACATTTGATTTATCTTTTGCTATCTCAACAGTTGAAGCAGATGCTAAAGTTATAAAATAATCCTTACCAAGTTCAATAGTTTCTATCTTATCTTCACTTGGTACTATTATTAATTTAGCTTTCTTAGAAGGTGGTACATTCATTTCTGCTCTCACATTTCTTATACTTCTTATACCTTCCATTAGTAAATTCATCATTTCTTCTTCTTCAGCCATATTATCTTCTTCATTATATTTTGGCCACTCAGATACTATTATACAACCTTCAACAGTAGGAAGATGAGTATATATTTCCTCTGTTATAAACGGCATATATGGATGTAATAATTTTAATATTTTTTCAAGTACATAAGTTAATGTATATAAAGCAGCAGATTTAGCATCTGTATCTTCTCCATATAATCTAGGTTTAACCATTTCAATATACCAGTCACAATATTCTGACCAAGTAAAATCATATATCTTTTGTAATGCTATCCCTAAATCAAATTTATCCATGTTATTAGTAGCTTCTTTTACAATATTATTGGCTCTTGATATTATCCATTTGTCAGCTAGAGTTAAATTATCTTTTACATTTTCTCTACTTATATTCTTAATTATATCCTCATCAACATTCATAAATACAAATCTTGATGCATTCCACAATTTATTAGCAAAGTTTCTAGCAAATTCTACTCTTTCCATATAGAATCTCATATCATTTCCTGGGGAATTTCCAGTTGTTAATGTAAATCTTAGTGCATCAGCTCCATATTGCTCGATTATTTCTAATGGGTCAATACCATTTCCTAAAGATTTACTCATTTTTCTACCTTGAGAATCTCTTACTAAACCATGAACTAATACATGGTCAAATGGCTTTTCATTCATACAGAACATACCTGCAAATGCCATTCTAACTACCCAGAAGAATATTATATCGTATCCTGTAACAAGTACACTTGTTGGGTAATAATAATCTAATGCATCTGTCTTATTTGGCCATCCTAGGGTAGAGAAAGGCCATAATGCAGAACTAAACCAAGTATCTAGTGCGTCTTCATCTTGTTTAAAATGAGTGCTTCCACATTTAGGACATTTATCTGGCATTTTTTTAGCAACTACTATTTCTCCACACTCTTGGCAATAGTAAGCTGGTATTTGATGACCCCACCATAATTGTCTCGATATACACCAATCTCTTATATTCTCTAACCATTGTAAATAAGTTTTATCAAATTTGTCTGGAACAAATTCTAATTCTCCTTTTTTAAGAATATCTATAGCTGGTTTTGCAAGTTCTTTCATCTTAACAAACCATTGCTCTGATAATCTAGGCTCAATTACTGTATGGCATCTATAACAAGTTCCTACATTGTGATTATGTTCTTTTATCTTGATTAGATATCCTTGTTCTTTTAAGTCTGCTATGATGGCTTTTCTACACTCAAATCTATCCATACCTTCATATTTTCCACAAACTTCGTTCATAGTTCCATCTTCATTCATTGTATTTAATTGCTCAAGATTATGTCTTAGACCTACTTCAAAGTCGTTAGGGTCATGAGCTGGAGTCATCTTAACCGCACCAGTTCCAAACTCTAAATCTACATAACTATCTGCAACTATTGGAAGTTCTCTTCCTACTAATGGAAGTATTGCTGTTTTTCCTATTAAGTGTTTGTATCTATCATCTTCTGGATTTACAGCTATACCAGTGTCCCCTATCATTGTTTCAGGTCTAGTAGTAGCTATTTCCAAGAAGTCTTCACTGTCTTTTAATGGATATTTTATATGATAAAAGTTTCCATCTTGCTCTTCATGCTCAACTTCTGCATCTGATAAAGTAGTTTTACAGTCTGGACACCAGTTTATTATTCTATTTCCTCTGTATATATGCCCTTTTTCATATAGGTTTACAAAGAACTCTATAACTGCTTCATTGCAACCTTCATCCATAGTAAATCTTTCTTTATCCCAATCACAAGAATCGCCTAATTGTTTAAGCTGATTAACTATTTTTCCTCCAAATTCGTCTCTCCATGCCCAAGCTCTCTTCAAAAATTCTTCTCTTCCTATTTCGTATTTAGTCTTACCTTCTTCTTTTTTTATTCTTTCAACAACTTTAACCTCAGTTGCTATAGAAGCATGGTCAGTTCCTGGAAGCCAAAAAGCTTCATATCCATCCATACGTTTCCATCTAATAAGTATATCTTGAAGAGTATGGTCAAGCGCATGTCCCATATGCAATTGACCTGTTATGTTTGGAGGTGGCATCATTATTGTAAATGGTTTTTTATCTGGGTTTGGTTTAGATTTAAAATACCCTTCATCCATCCATTTTTTATATAGCCTAGCCTCAAAATCCTTAGGATTATAAGTTTTTGATAAATTCGTATTTTCCATTGTATTGCCTCCTATATTTTTATAAATAAATTTTTAAAATATTTTGGGGAATAAAAAAGAGCCTTTCATCCTCTTTTAAAAGGACGAAAAGCTCGCGTTACCACCTTAATTCCAAAGTTTAAAAATTCATCAACATACAATTAAACTAATAGTTAATGACAATCTTAATAACTTTGACTCTCAAAGAATTTAACGATTCTAACCGTCTAAACTTACTAATAGTTCAGTTTAGAAACTCCAAAGCTACATTCAGTAAACCTTATACTTAGAAAATCTTACAGCCAGTGAATTTTCCTCTCTTTTAGTAGAATTTACTTACTCCTCTTCTTCTTAGTCTTTAATATTATATATTATTATATACAAATATTATTCTCTTTGTCAATTATTTTTATTTTATTTTTTCTGAATTTTCTTAATTATTATTTTTTATATTCTATCCTAATTATTATAATATATACTATATTTTTTCAAATTTTTTGTTTTATATAGTCAATAATTACTCTATTACTTTATTGATATTTATGCTAATATTTTATCAATTTTATGCTACCTTAACTTTATATGCTATTTTCCTATATGACATTTTGACTATAACATTTTAAATGTAATCAAGTTATGTATTGTATTTTTTAAATGCTTTATTGTATTTTATATTTTTTAAAATTTACTATAGGTTTTCTTGCCAGAAATTTTTAGGCATAACATTCTCTGTGATTGGCAATATAGTATATCCCCTCTCTTTTAAAATTCTTATCATATTATTTAAAGCATTTACACTTTGTTCTTTTTCATGAATTAATACTACTAATTCATCTCTTTTTCTTCCATAATATAAGATATTACTAACTATTTGACTTGTTGACGATTTCCAGTCTTGCGTATCTAAATTCCAATCCCAAATTAGGTAATCACTTGCCATAAGCTTATCGTATGAACCTTCTGGCATATATGGCTTACTTCCATATGGTAACCTTATTAATTTTGAGCTTTGACCAGTTATGTCTTGTAGCGTTTTATTACATGTGTCAAATTCTCCAACTGTTATTTCTGGACTCTTATACAACTTATGTATATCATGACTTACACTATGAAATCCTATTGAATTTTTTTCTTCTAAGACTCTCTTCACCTCTTCTTTGTGGTTTTTCATATTTTGATTAAGCATAAAAAATGTCGCTTTGACATCATTTTCTTTTAAAATATCTAACAGTGCATTTGTATATTTTGATGGTCCATCATCTATTGTTATGTACGCAACTTTTTCAGATGTAGCTCCTGGTCCTTTCCTCTCTTCTTGAGATGTCTTATATATAATTTCTCCTAAAGTGTTATTTTGAGAAAGTAATTCTAGTGTAGTTTTATCTTTCGTATTGAGATTTTCAACTGGAACATTGTTAATTTTTTCTTCTAATAATGTCCCAGTTAAAATTAAAACAGCTACAAGAAATACACGTATAATTACATGAAAAACAGTTTTATTATCTTTAATTTTCATCCCCCATATCTCCCTTTTATAAAAACATAAATTCAAACTTAAGAAAATTATTTTTTATATTTATTGTCCTTCTTATTACTTTTTATGTCTCTACTAAATATTTTCTTTACTTGTTCTTCTTCTTTTTCTCCCAATGATTCTACTCTCTTTATTCCCATAGAAGTTAAAAATTGTAGTACATTTAAATTATCAAATGGTGTTTCCATATTTGTACTTTCACTGTATTCATCGACATTCTTAGTTCCTTCTTCTACACTTAAAATACGCTTAGGACCTCCCACACAACCTCCTACGCAACCCATTCCTTCTATGAAAGTAGCTTCTATCTCTTTATTTAAAACTTTCTTTAGACCATCCATACATTCTTTTGTTCCCTCAAATGCTTTTTCTTTAAACTTTATATTTTTATCAATTCTTCTAACCGATAATTTAACAGCTTTACTTACACCCCCTGTTCTAGCATAAACTCTACCTGAAAGAGATGCTTCTACTCTATTACTTTCATCCATTACTGCTGGATTTAGTTCTAATGCATCAAATATTTCCTGCAATTCTTTAAATGTAAGTACAAAATCAACTGCATCCTTTATATCTTCCAACATTGCCTCTTTCTTCTTTGCCATGCAAGGACCTATAAATACAACTTTAGCCTCTGGATTTAAAATCTTTACAGCTCTACCACAAGCAATCATAGGTGACACAGATGGTGATACCTTATCTAATATTTGAGGAAAACTATTTTGTATTAAGCTAACCCAAATAGGACAACAACAACTAGTTATAAAGCATCCTTCTTCATCATTTTTCATATGCTCATAATAGTCATATGCTTCTTTTGCAGTAAGCATATCTGCTGCCAAAGCAACTTCTATCATATCTTCAAATCCTATCTTTTTTAATGCAGTTCTTAACTTACCAGGACTTACATCTTTTCCAAATTGCCCTACAAAAGCTGGTGCGACTATTGCATATACAGGACTCTTTATATCTTTTAATAGCTTTATCATTGGTATAAATTCTATCTTGTCTGATATTGCACCCAGTTTACATCTTGACACACAATCACCACAGGCACTACATGTATCTTCCTCATTACAATTAATATGCTTATTTCTTATCTTGCATGACTCATCTTCTTTATTATTTTCATCACAATATTTACAAGCATCTGATATTATAGATATTATTGGTCTTTTCACTTCATCTAAATTTACAGCTTCGTGCAATGCATCTTTTAGGTTTTTATCTGTATCTCCAGTTACATCTAATCCCATAGTTACCCTGATTAAATTCACCATCGTATCTTTATCAAATTGCTTATCAAAATGACTATCTAAATTTTCTTTTAAGTCCTCGCTTAAAATTTTTTCAGGCAAGTTTTCAATATCTTCTGTATCCTCATTCCATACTGCCTTTACAAGTTCTCCAAAAAGCTTCATTTTGTATCTTTCTAATATTTTAGAATTCCCATTTATAGTATTCATAAAAAATAGTACCTCCGTAAATTAAACTTATATATGTTTAATATTTACAAAGATACTATTTTTTATTTATTATTTATTGACTATTATTGATATGACTTATTTAATTTTTTCAATAATTCTATTTCAAGCATTATTTTCATTAAATGATAGTTGAACACTGGACTTTTTTCTTCATCTACATTCCAATCCAGTTCATCCACACCATATGTTTTCTTAAGGTATTTATATGTATGCTCTTTTAAATAGAGTTTATTTTCTAGTAACTCTATAGATTGCATGTGAAAGTGGATTTCTCTACATATCCTTAAGGCATTTTCTATTTTTTCTATATTGGTTTCACTTAAACTATAGTCTAGCTCATCGATAAGTTTTGAATATATTCCTTCCAATTGTTCTACTTCTTCTTCAAATTTTTCTACATCTAGATTTCCTTTTCTAAGTATTTTTTCTTCAATAAGCAACATCGAAAGTTCTTCTATCTTTTTAAACTCATCTATAACACTAATTAGGTAGTTTGGCCTAGCAACATAATAATTAACGAGTACGCCAAATAAAACTCCTACAGATGTATCTAACACCCTGTGTAAAGAATAGTATACGGGGTCATTGTTTCCCACACCTAGATGTATGGCTAGAAAAGTGACACAGGCAACAACTACTGACTTTATTTTAAACAGATTACATAGATATATTGAACACATTACACCAAGACCACATAAAAATGGGTCTCCTGCTTTGGTGATAGCAAATAAAAATCCTATTATACCACCTAAAATAGTACCTTCTACTCTATTGATTCCTGTCTTTAAAGAACCTTTCACTGTATCCTGAACAGAAATTATACATGCTACTAGAGAATAAAACATATTCTCAACTAAATAATTACCAAGAAGCATACATAAAGTTACACTAATTCCTGTCTTTATAGTCCTCATACCCATCTTTTGAAGTTTCAAAATTCCACCTCCTAAAAAGCACCTTATATAAAATACGCATCCTCATATTTAATATGTTCCTAGTATATCACAATTTTTTAAATTTACCCATTAATCGCATCTTTTTAACAATTACTTTTTAATTTAGACAATAAAAAAAACTGCTATAAAGCAGTTTTTTTATCCTATCTCTACCATTTTACCTTCAATTGCAAAGATTATTTTTTCACATACGTTTGTTATATGGTCTCCAATTCGTTCAAGGTATCTTCCTATAAGTAAAAGTTTTACTCCTTGATCTATCGTATTTGAATTCTCATGCATTATTTTTAAACAATCAATCTGTACTTGCTCATATAAATCATCTACAATGTCATCTTTACTTCCAACATTGTAAGCTATACTTGCATCAAATGATATTAAAGCCTCTCTAGTTTGAGACATCATATTCTTACATTCCTTTGCCATTTTAGGTATATCTATCAATTCTTTTATATAAGCTTCTCCACCTATTTTCAACATTTCTCTAGCTATATTTGCTGCATAGTCTCCAATTCGTTCTAATTCTATTGATATGTTTCCCAAAGAATAAATAAATCTTAAATCTCTCGCCATTGGTTGTTTAAGCACTATTAATTCTATACTTTTATCTCTTATTTCTTCTCTCAATTTATTTATTTCTTCATCATCGTCCACTACTTTTCTTGCACCTTCTAAATCTTTTTCTATCATACAAGTTACAGACTTTTCTATTGCCTCTTCACATTTTTCCATCATAAGTACTGTCTGTTCTTTTAAAGTATCAATGCTTATATCTAAACTGTTATTGACCATTGTCTAACTCCTTTATAGTTATATATTTTAACCGAATCTACCTGTTATATAGTCTTCTGTTCTTTTATCCACAGGAGTAGTAAACATAGTTTTTGTATCACTAAATTCTATAACCTCTCCATTTAGGAAAAAAGCTGTTTCATCTGATATACGAGCAGCTTGTTGCATATTATGTGTAACTATGACTATTGTATAGTCCTTTTTTAAATCTTCTATAAGTTCTTCTACTTTTAATGTTGAAATTGGGTCTAAAGCAGATGTAGGCTCATCCATAAGTATAACTTCTGGTCTCATAGCAATTGCTCTTGCTATACATATACGTTGTTGTTGCCCACCAGATAATCCTAATGCAGATGACTTAAGCCTATCTTTAACTTCCTCCCAAATAGCTGCTCCCTTCAAACTTTCCTCTACTATCTTATCTAATTGCTTTTTATCTCTTAACCCATGTGTACGAGGGCCATATGCAACATTATCATATATACTCATAGGAAACGGATTAGGTTTTTGAAATACCATTCCTACTTTTGTACGAAGGTTTATAACATCATCTGAAGTATATATATCTTCTCCATCAACAGAAATATTCCCTGTAATTGTTACATTTTCTATTAAGTCATTCATTCTATTTAATGTTCTTATAAAAGTAGATTTTCCACATCCAGATGGACCTATTAAAGCAGTAACCTTATTTTCTTTTATATCCATATTTATTTTATTTAGAGCTTGCTTGTCACCATAAAATAAATCCAAATCTTTTACACTCATTTTTATTTTATTTATTAATTCCATCATTCACACCTCTTAAATTTAATAATTAGCCTTATTTAACTTCTTAGCAACAAATCTTGCTAACATATTTAATACTAATACAATTACTATTAAAACAATACCTATACTAGCTGCTGTTGCTATATCTCCACTCTCTTTAGTTAGTAAGTATGAGTGTACAGTTAGTGTTCTTGCACTATCAAATATTCCTCCTGGCATCTTAGCTACAGTACCTGCTGTAAGTAGTATGGCAGCTGATTCTCCAATTATACGACCAACTGACAATATTACTCCTGATAGAATTCCTGGTACTGCACTTGGAAGTACTACTTTATATAAAGTTTGAAATTTAGTAGCTCCTAATGCTAGAGATGACTCTCTATATGATTGAGGAACTGTCTTTAAAGCTTCTTCTGTTGTACGAATTATTACTGGTAATATTATTATTGCAACTGTAAGTGAACCTGCAACTATTGAATATCCCATTTTTAAGGTAACTACAAAGAAGATTCCTCCAAATAATCCATAAACTATAGATGGTATTCCTGACAAACTTTCAGTTGCAAATCTTATAGCTGTAACTGCTTTTCCTTTTTTAGCATATTCTTGTAAATATATAGCTGCTAAGATTCCTATTGGAGTTGCTACAACTATAGAAACCAATACAGTATATAATGTTGTAATTATCATTGGGAATATACCGCCATCACCTGATGCTGAATAATTGTTAAATAAGAAATTAAAATTCATATTTCCGATTCCCTTTATAAATATAAATCCTACTATAACTACTAGTGATGCTATTGTAAATAATGCTGATAGATATACTAATAATTTCAATATATTCTCTCTGAACTTTCTCATCTTAATTTACCGCCTTATTTGAAAGTTTATTTAAAACTAAGTTTAAAATTAATATAAATGTAAACAATACTACTCCAGTTGCAAATAACATTTCTTGATGTGTCCCAAATGCGTATCCCATTTCAAGTGCTATATTAGTTGTAAGTGGTCTTACACTATCTGTTATAGAAGTTGGCATAACTGGTGAATTTCCTGCAACAAGTATTACTGCCATTGTTTCTCCTAAAGCTCTTCCTACACCTAATACTACTGCTGCTAAAACTCCAGACTTTGCTGCTGGTAATACAACTTTAAATATAGTTTCTATTTTTGATGCACCAAGTGCTAATGAACCCTCTTTATATGCTTTTGGTACTGCTCTTATAGCTGTTTCTGATACAGATATTATTGTTGGCAGCATCATTACTGCTAATACTATTATTATTGCTAATAAACTCTGTCCTTTTGGAAGATTAAATATACTTTGTATCATTGGAACTATTACTGCAAGACCAAACACTCCATACAGTACTGAAGGTATCCCTGCTAGAAGTTCAACTGCTGGTGACATTATTTTTGCTAATCTTTTAGGTGCTACTTCTGCTATAAATATAGATGTTAATATTCCAATTGGTACTCCTATTATAAGTGCACCAATTGTAGCAACTATTGATGCTGCTATCATAGATGATATTCCAAACTTATTAGCTGAAGGAACCCAATCCGCACCCGTTAAAAAATCTATAAATGAGTATCCCTCAAATATAAAAGGTCTTAACCCTTTATAAAATACAAATCCTATTATCAAAAGTAAACTTGCAACTGCTACTAAAGCACTTAATAGAAATATATTTTTTGCTACTTTTTCAACTATATATTTTGTCTTATTTCCATTATTTCCATTTTTTTCTAAACCTACTAACCTAGATTTTACTATCATAATATCCTCCCATTAAAATATACCTATTGATTTTCGTTCTGTATTTAAAATTTAAATTTTTATAAGTTCGTCATTATTAAATTTTCTATATTTTTATTCTACTTTTTTTAAGTTAAATCTATATTAGGTTTAAGTTAAACAAGTGTAAAATTATATTCACTTTTTTAACATTAATTTTACTTTTTGTGCTATATTTGACATTTACTTTACAATTTAATGGTATATACTCATATTAAAATAGCAGATATAGGTAATAATACGCTTTATGTGTAATTTATTACTTATATCTACTATTAAGATTTGTTAACTAAATTTAACTTTTATACTACATATACAATTGTTGCTATGATTTATATTTTCTCCTATTGTCTATGTCACTATTATTTTCATCAAATTGTTATGATGCTTGATGCTTACAATAGGTACGAATAGCCAAAAATATAAAAATAGGTATTTCTATCACTGAAAAAAACAGGATAATGTGTGGTGTCCAAAAACTCATGTTTCCTAAATGTAAAAAATTAAACGATGTCATTTGATATAATAAACTATTCTTAAGACCAATTCCCCCTGATGGCAGTAGATATCCAATCCAATTAACACCTATTCCCATGGGAATTAAACAAATAGAAAAAGCAATCAACATAGATGTAAGAGAATCCTTACACTTTGCAGATAAAAATAATGTTAAACTAACCACTGCAAGTATTGAAATTAAACTACCAATAGCTATAAGAATCTGTGCTTGTAGTAAATTTATATTTACTAGGCTAGTAACAGAAAACAACATTTGAAATGAAGTTTTCAAACATTCAGTACCAAAAGCTAAATCAGAAATTGTCAAATGGATAGAAATACATACAACAAACATTACTATAAATATAGAAAATAGAGCTAATATTTTAGTAAATGCTAGACGAATACGTCCATGTTTAGTACAACGAAGGATGCTATCTGATTGTGTCTGATATTCTCCAGAAAAAGTAGATGCAGAAATTGCAACATATATAATTAATAATACAAAAATATAAAATGCTATATAATCAAAAGCATCTTTAGAATAACCTGGGTATATCTCAAATGGAGTGTCTACTTTGCTATAAAGCTCTCGAGCTTGCATCTGTGCATTAGGAGTTTGTTGCTCAATCTTCATAATATCATTTAAGTGAGTTTTGCATTGTTCATAAAAAGAATCTAAATCATTTGTATTTATTTCTGATAGTTCTGTTGAAAATCCTGTTTCTGGATTAGCAAATGCTTCAGGAAGTCTATTCAACAATGGTCGAATTGGTAAAATACTTTTAGAATAAACATCTAGTGGAAAATCCTCACTCCCTACTTTTCCATACTTTTCTTCTGTTGTTTTCCATATATTTAAGGCATCTTTTAATTTTTTTGGTGTTACAACTCCACTACTAATTTCACTGTTATTAGTATAAATTGTTTTTTTATATGCAATAGCATCCAAACCATTCAATTCAACTACTTTGCCATTATCATCTAAATAATTGATGCCCTCATAAGTAACCGGAAGAAAAGCCATTAACACAGATAAAACTAATGCCATCAATAATAAAATCAATGTACGACGTGATTGCAACACTCGTTTGATTTCCAAATAAAAAATACGCATTTACTCCTCCTCCTTACTATAAACAGCTTCTGGAAACAACCATAAATACATATCTTCTAGTCGTGGTTCAACAGCAATAGAGTTATCAATTTTTGACTTTTCTGATAAATAACGAATAGATACTTGATTGTTTTTTTCACTACGCTGATTGATTATACGTAAGTTCATTTCATATTTTGGAATCTCTTTATTTGATATAAGACACTCCCATACCTTACCCTCTACCTTCTTAACCAGTTTATCAGTTGTGTCTACATCAAGAATTTTTCCGCTTTTCATAATAGCATTTTGAGTTGATATATACTCAATATCAGATACAATATGAGTAGAGATTAGGACTATACGATTATGAGAAAATTCTGAAATAAAATTACGAAATCGCACTCGCTCACCAGGGTCAAGTCCTGCTGTCGGCTCATCCATTATAAGGATTTTAGGGTCATTTAACATAGATTGTGCAATTCCCACTCGTCGTTTCATTCCGCCAGATAATTTAATAATCTTTTTGTTTTTTACATCAGATAATGTAAGAATTTCCAACAGATTATTAATTTTTCCTTTTACTTCTCTTGATGGTACATCTTTCAATGCTGCTACATATTCCAAATAATCTTTTACGGAAAAATCCTGAGAGAAACCAAATTCTTGTGGTAAAAACCCTAGTAAATTCCTGTACTCAGCACCCATTGCATGGATATTTTTTCCATTATATAGAATTTTGCCATTGGTAGGTTTCATAATGTCTGTAATGATTCTCATCAAGGTTGTTTTTCCTGCTCCATTCGCTCCCAGAAATCCCCATACACCTGGTGTTAAGGTAAGAGAAACATCATTTACAGCAGTTTTATCCTTAAATTCTTTTGTCAAATGTTCAATTTTTAATTCCATATTTGAAACTCCTCTCTTTATCTACTTATTCTGCAAAAACAAAAGTGCTCTGCTCAGTATTTATTTTACTAAACAAAGACACTCCTAGTTTTAATATTAAATATATAATTCCTTAAGAAAAGCTTAATATTTGATTCATATTTTACTAAGTAGATGTAGGAAGCGATATAGTAAATGTCGTAACTTCATTTTTACTTTGAACAGTAATATCACCACCATGCAAATTTATAATTTCCTTCGCTATAGAAAGACCCAAACCTGTGCCACCCATATCTGACTTTCGAGTCTCATCTAAACGATTGAATTTTTCAAATATAGCAGAAAGTTGCTCTTCTGGAATTGTCTGACCATAATTTCTAAAAGCAATATTTATATTGCTATCTTTATGAACTGCTGAGATGATAATCTCTGTATTCGGATAGCTGTAAGCAACAGCATTTTTTAAAAGATTATTAAACACTCTTGCAAGTTTTCCAGAATCTGCTTCTATTGTTAAATTTTCATTTGCTTTTAGAATAGCTTTATTTCCCTTTTCAGATATTACTGGATAAAATTCCTCCTTTAACTGAAGTAACATATAATATAGGTCTACTTTTTCGCGATTAATTTTGATTTGATTAGAATTATATCGTGTTATTTCAAAAAGTTCATTAATAAGTTTTTCCAAACGTTGTGCTTTGTCAAATGCAATTTCAGTGTATTTAGATTTTTGAGACATATGCATATTAGGTATTTCTTTCAATAAACTCAAATATCCAATAACCGAAGTAAGTGGTGTCCTTATATCATGTGCTAAATACATTACAAGATTATTTTTTTTATTTTCAGCTTCTTTCACAGCTTGTTGACTTAACAAAACAGACATCTTAATTTTATTCATTTGTTGTTCTATTTCCTTTAATGGTTTAGATAATTCCACCAATTCATCATTTTGTTGATAAATAGTATGTGTTGCATCGATAATTTCTCTTAAATAATTCCATGGTTTTTTCCAGTAAAAATTGAAAATAGTGATATATCCAACTATAAAAACTAAAGAAAATAATACATCTTTTCGCAGCTGAAACCACTTGATAAGAGGATTTGAAAAATTTGAAGATGTATAATCAGCTATAAACATTAAAACCAATAGTATAACTGTATATAGAGCTAGCATTGTATATAATTTATATTTTAAATAAGCCTCTGTATTTCTTTCTCTTTTCATAATTTTATATTTGTCTTTCAATTTACTATAAGTAAAATTATTAATCTTTTTCATAATACTACATCCTTTCGTGACAAAAAAATAGGTGTTAAATCTTGTAACCAACACCCCAAATTGTTTTTATGTATTTTGGCTCATCTACAGTATCACCTAATTTTTCACGAAGATGGCGAATATGAACTGTTATCGTATTGTTGCTTTTACTGTAATATTCATCTTTCCAAATAGCATGAAAAATATTTTCTGAATTCACCACATAGCCTTTATTCTTTAATAATATATGTAGAATAGAAAACTCTGTTGGTGTAAGTGAAAGAACTTCGCCATTTAAATGACATTCATATGTCTGGATATTCAATTCCAAGCCTAAAAAAGAAAAAATATGTGAAAACTCATCAACAGACTGCAAATTTCCACTATACCTCTTATATCGTCTAAGCTGTGCCTTTACTCTAGCAACAAGTTCCAAAGGTCGGAAAGGTTTAGTAACATAATCATCAGCACCTAAGGTTAATCCTGTAATCTTATCCGTTTCTTCATCCTTAGCCGTTAACATAATGATTGGGTAAGTATATTTTTCTCGAATTTTTTGGCACAAAGAAAAACCATTTATCCCTGGCAACATAATGTCTAAAACTGCAAGGTCAAATTCGTTTAAGTTAATGCAGTGTAGTGCATCAATGCCAGAATAAAATTTATAAACACTATAGTTTTCATTTGTAAGATAAACTTCTATTAAATCAGCAATATCACGCTCATCATCCACAACTAAAATTTTCCCACTCATAGTCTTTAAGCATCCTTTCTATAGATATTTATGTCTATTATACCAAATAAAATTTTTATATATATGATTTTTTGCATGAGAATTTATTAAGAAATTCTTAATATTATTATTTAACTATTTTCAGTTTTACTATTTAGTATATCCTAATCATAAAAATGGACAATATATGAATTTAGATATACGATTCATTTATCTTTTAAAATATAATTTATAAAATAATAGTTTAGGTAAATATCTTTTTAAATAATAAAAATGACTGTAATTTAACTGACAAAGTCTAGAAAAATAGTCTTTATCAGTTAAATTACAGTCAGCTATTTTATAATAATTTCGTTTAGATATCGTTAATCTTGCACATTTCTAATACTTATTAATGATGTTAATATATTTATTATTCCTTATTAAAATAATATCTTTTCTGTTTTTATGTGATTTTTCATTGATATTCCAACATTTAAAAATTAAATTCCAACTCTTATGTCAGTGAAATGTCAGTAAAATACTTTATCCACATTTTTTATATGAGTTTTCCACAACTTATCCACAATTTTATCCACAATAATAAAAAGGTAGCACCTATTTATATAGGTGCTACCTTTTACTCTATTAATCTTCATCCTGCCAAGTTTTTATCCACTCTCCTATTTCTGTTATTTTTTCTTCAGTTATTTCCTCTTTATTATGTAATTTGGAAATTAATTCTGATAGAGGATTATTATGTAAACCTCCAAAGATTCTTTTTCCTTCCAGTTTTAGATATTCTTTTTCTTTTACTAATACTGTATAGTGTACATGTTTTCCAATTCGCTGAGATATTAAAAAGCCTTTTTTAGTTAATCTTGCTAAAAGTGTAATTGTAGTTGTATGTTTCCAACCATATATTTTTTCTATTTCATCTGCAACATCTTTCGATATTACAGTTTTGTATCCTAAATTCCAAATAAACTTCATCAATTTTAGTTCTGCATCTGGTAATTTTTTATTTAGCATAACTTATTCCTTCTTTCTATATAACATAAAATTATTTCTTTACTATATTTTGCATATTTTTTATAAATCTTTTTAATTTTTCTTCTAGCATATTATTTCTTTTATGTATTGTTGTAAATATTCTTATAAAAAAGTTATTATCTTCACTTATATATCTTTCTTCTTTTCTATCACTTAAATATTCTTTTTTAGTTACTACTACCTCATAATTTGATTTAAAACCTACCCTTTTCTTATTTAATATTTTCATCTTCACTAATCTTTTAAGTAGAATTTCTGTAGTACTTTTCCTCCACTTATACCTTTCCTGCATCGCTAATATTATTTCTTTTTTAGATAGAATAGATTTTTTCCTCCACATATATTCCATCAACATCAATTCCCCTCTATGTAGTTTGTCAATTACCTCTTGTTGCTCCATTTTTATGCCACTTCCTCAAATTCAATCTAGCTTAAATTAATAATAGGAGCTTTTTTATACAAAAACTAGAGGTAAAATTTACCATATATTCTACTCATTTAGTTTGTTTTATATACAAAAAATATTATTCATATCTATAAATTTATTCAATTTTCAAACAATCATGTTGAATAATAACTAATTCTGTTGTATTATTGTAGTTGTAGAATAAAACTAAATCGGCA
>NZ_JAGWCS010000088.1:0-16156 GCF_020657705.1 Clostridioides sp. ZZV15-6598
ATATATTATTTTATCATATATTGTATGTTATCACGTATTTTTGTAGGGTATAGTATAAATATATTATATTTTAACATAAAATTTTGCAGTTAAGTGAAAAAACTAGATTTTTATGAAGGAAGATTCTATAAACTTAAGATTATCTTTTTAATAAAGATTAACAAAAAAAAACTATAATTAATGGTATAATAATTAGAGTTGAAGATTTTAAATAAAGGCAGGTGTAATAAAGTTGGAAATATACTTAGATAATAGTGCAACTACAAAACCTTATCCAGAAGTTATAGATAAAATGGTATATGCACTTAGTACGGATTATGGAAATCCTTCTTCTGCTCATAGAAAAGGTGTGGAAGTTGAAAAAGGTATAAAAGAAGTAAGACAGATTGTAGCGAAATCTCTAGGAGCGAAAGATAAAGAGATTTATTTTACATCAGGTGGTACAGAATGTAATAATACTATAATAAGGGGTATTGCCAATCTAAATAAGAAGAGAAGAAATCATATAATATCTACAAATATAGAACATCCTTCTGTTTTAAACACATTAAAAGATTTAGAAGAAGATGGATTCGAAGTAACTTACTTAGAGGTCGGAAAAGATGGAAAGATAAATATAGAAGATTTGAAAAATGCTATAAAATCAACTACATGTTTAGTGAGTATGATGCATGTTAACAATGAAATAGGAACTATACAGCCAATAGATGAAGTTGGAAAATATCTGAAGTCTTTAAAGGAGAAGATATATTTCCATGTAGATGCTATTCAATCATATGGGAAAATAAACTTTAGACCATCTAAATACAATATAGATTTTATGAGTGTAAGTGCACATAAATTTCATGGTCCAAAAGGAATTGGATTTATGTATATCAAGGAAAATAATCGTTTAAAGCCTATGTTAACAGGAGGAGGACAAGAAATTGGAATTAGGTCTGGAACAGAAAATGTACCTGGAATATATGGGCTTGGAGAAGCTGTAAGTATATTAAGTAGAGATTTAGATGATGTTATTTTGAAGATAAATAACTTAAAAAATATATTTAGAAATAAAATAGTTGATAATATAGAAGATATAAAAATTAATTCTCCAGAAGATGGTGTATGTCATATATTAAATGTATCATTTATAGGTACAAAAGGAGAAGTTTTACTTCATTACCTAGAGCAAAAAGGAATTTATGTGTCAACTGGTTCTGCATGCTCTTCTAAGAAAAAAGGTAGTCATGTTTTAAATGCTATAGGTCTTACAAGTGAAGAAATCAATGGAACAATAAGGTTTAGTCTATCTGATATGAATACAGAAGATGAGATATCTGAAGTTGTAAAAGTATTAAAAGAATCAATTTGTGACTTAAGGTCAATAATGAGAAAGAAATAAAGAATACTGTATAAATAATAATAAGAAAGTAGTTTAAGAGGTGAAATGGTGTATAATATATTAATAGTAAAGTATGGAGAAATTGGAGTAAAAGGAAAAAATAGATATATATTTGAGAATAGACTTATAAGAAATATAAGAAATATGTTAAAGCCAATTGGCAAATTTAACGTATATAAAGAATATGGAAGAATATATATTGATTTAGAAGATTATGATTATGAAGAAGTAATTGAAGAAGTTAGAAAAGTATTTGGTATAGTAGGCGTATGTCCGGGAGTAAGAGCTAAAAAAGATTATGATACATTAAAAGAAATAGCTTTAAAGATGTTAGAAGAAAAAATAGATGCTGGATATAAAACTTTTAAGGTAGAGTCGAGAAGAGGAGATAAGTCTTTTAGATTAACTTCTCAAGAAATGAGTATGGATATAGGTGGGTACTTACTATCAAAGGTAGGAGACAGAATTGATGTTGATGTAAGAAATCCAGAAGTTAAAATAAAATGTGAATACAGAGAATTTCATACTATGGTTTATAGTGATACTATACCTGGATATGGTGGTTTACCACTTGGAACTAATGGTAGAGCAATGTCTCTTTTGTCAGGTGGTATAGATAGTCCAGTAGCAACATGGATGGTTGCAAAAAGAGGTATGGAAGTAGAAGCAGTACATTTCCACAGTTATCCATTCACAAGTGAAAGGTCACAAGAAAAAGTTAAGGATTTAGCTAAGATATTAGCAAAGTATTGTGGTAGAGTAAGACTTCACAAAGTAAATATACTAGAGATACAAAAAGCAATTGGTGAGAATTGTAATGAAGAAGAAGCTACTATTCTTTCAAGAAGATTTATGATGAGAATAGCACAAAGACTTTCTGAAAAAAGACATTGCGATGCTTTGATTACAGGTGAAAGTATTGGTCAAGTGGCATCTCAAACTATACAAGGGCTTACTTGTACTAATGCGGTTGTAAATTTACCAGTATTTAGACCACTTATAGCTATGGACAAGTCAGACATAGTTGATATAGCTAAGAAAATAGGGACTTTTGAAACATCTATAATACCTGAAGAAGATTGCTGTAGTGTATTTTCTCCTAGAAAACCTGTCACTAAGCCTAGACTAGAAAAAATAGAAAAATCTGAGCTGTCACTTGATATTGAAAAATTAGTACAGGATGCAATTGACGGAATAGAGGTTGAAGACATAGAATTTTAATATGGAAGTGATTTAGTTATTTGGGGTAGGTGTTGTATGTGATTCAAGTATTATATGTTGGTATTGGTGGATTTTTGGGAGCTATATTAAGATATTTAATATCTCTAAAGTTTGTAGGAACTAAGTTTCCATTTGGTACTTTAGTGGTCAATATTATGGGTGGAATTTTAATTGGTTTTGTGATGGAAATGAGTATAAGGACAGATTCTATTTCTAATAATTTGAAATTGTTTTTGACAACTGGTTTAATGGGAGGACTAACTACATTTTCTACATTTAGCTTCGAAACTGTAAAGTTTTTTGATAGTGGGAATTATATATTATTTGGACTAAACATATTTTTAAATTTGACATTAAGTATTTTGGGAGTTTTTGTTGGAAGGGCTTTATGTAGACACTTTATTACTGTATAGCAGATTAAAGTAAATACTATAATTTTATTTAATGGGAATGATTATTATGAATAAAAAGGGTTTTACACTAATTGAATTATTGGTAGTTATATCTATAATAGGAATCTTGGTTATAGTTGCACTACCAGCACTTTTTAAAAATATAGAAAAAAGTAAAGCAGTAACATGTCTTTCTAATAGAGAAAACATAAAGACTCAAATTGTTATTGCTGCGGCTGAGGAACCTAGTAAAGATAAAAAAGAGGTTATAAAAGAGGTATTAAAAAATACAGATGGTAAGTATTTTGAAACAGAGCCAAAGTGTAAGTCAGGTGGAACATATTCAGCAGAGTTTGACGATGGTTATGATGGAATAACTGGAGAAGAAAGTATTGCAAGAGTTTATGTTACTTGTACAGAACATCCAGATGGTGTTGAGATGGCTAGGGATGTACATCAAAGTATGAAAGATTTAATTGCATCATTTGCAGTAGACCCTTCTGTAATACCAGGGCCTTCAAAAGGTAATGATGATTTTAGAAGATATTTACTAGCGAATAAATATAAAAATGGCTGGCCTACAATTCCAGATGAGTTTAAGAAAAAATATAATTTAAGTAATGATACATTGTATATACAACCATATGCGTATAATCCTACTAAATCTGATGCAACTGTAGTTGTATTTGCAAATGATAAGACTGGAGGTAATTGGTATACATCTTTAGTTTACGATTACGATGAAGGTAGATGGTATAAAGGTAACAATGGTATTTCTGTTGCAGGTAGGTCATGGGATGTTGATTCAGCTGATGGTAAGACTAAATCTGTAAAAACAGAGATTCATACCAAAACTGGTTGGGGTCCTTTAAATTAATATAGTATATTTTATCAATTTTACTGGTATTAATCATTCTATAGAAAAATGATATTTTCTATAGTTGAGTAATACCAGTTTTTCATTTAAGTTTATTTGTAGAGTAGATATATTAATGTTTTGATATTATAAAAGCTTCACATGTAAACTAAAAATAATTATAATAAGAATATAAAGAAACTTAATTGTAAAATTAATTTTCTAAAGATTTGGTATTTAAGACAATAAATACATAAAAAGGAGAATAGATATAATGAATAATTTACAAAACAATCAAACAATAAACTTGATACAAGAGCGTAGAAGTATACGAAAGTTTACAACAGAACAAATTACAGATGAACAATTAGATACATTGTTACATTGCGCATTTGCAGCACCTTCAGGGTGTAATAAACAGCCCTGGCACATAACTGTTGTACAAGAGCAAAAACTTTTAAAAGATATTAGTGATGATACTCTTTCTAGAATTCATGAAGTTAGTAATGTTGAAATAAATAAAAATTTTAAATTATTTTATGGTGCACCAACTGTTTTATTTATTTCTTATGATGAAGAGAGTTCATGGGCTCCATATGATGTGGGAATACTTACAGGGAATATAACAACAGCAGCACAAGCTTTAGGACTTGGGAGCTGTATAATAGGAATGGTTAGGGGACTATTTACACCTGTTGAACAAGGTGACATTGTGGGTCTTGTGAGTGTTCTAGATAAAGATGATGTAAAAGAATCAGAATCGATAACAATGAAGTTTGATACAAATAAAAAATATAGAGAATTATTAAATATACCAGAAGGGTATTGTGTACCATTTGGTATCGCTGTTGGCATTCCAGATGGGAATTTACCACAAGCTAGAAGTGTAGTTTATAAAGTCTCTAGAGTTTAGAATATTTGAGAAGGGAGTAGTTATAATGTCTATATCTATTAATACAAGAAGTACACGTGTAAATCAGAGTAATTACAATAATGAAAGTAGTGACAAGTTAGAAAGCTTTGATAAGCAAATACAGAAGCTAGAAAGTTTAATTGCAGATTTGAGAACTGATAAAAATATAGATTCTAAGATAAAAAATATGAAAATTGAAGTATTGCAAGAACAAATTAATGATTTAAAAAAACAAAAACAAGAATATGCAGGTCAATTAACTAAAGGAGAGATACTTAAAAAAGAATCTAAACAAGATTATATTAAGCAAGAAAGTACCCAAGATAAATATAATTATGCGAAGGGATTAACTTATTGCACTACAGAGATTTTAGTATCATCTGACTGTGATATGAAGAATATTTCTAAAACTAATAGAATGAGAATTAGTTTATCTGATGATATTCGTGCTAAGAATATGGAAATGGGTGATTCTTCACCCACAGAATCTGATTTACTTGAGAGTAGTAATTTAAGTAATGGATTAAGTAGGGTTAATGCGTCTTTTGGAGAACAGATATCTGCTAGTATAGATAAAATCAAAGAAGATAATAAAAAGCTAGAAGAAGTTAAAGAAAAAGAAAATAGTAAAGAAGAAAAAGTTTTTAAAGATAAACAGGAGTACATAGACGGTGTTATTGAAGAAAATATAGTTACATCAAGTGATTTAGATGACAAGTATAAAGAGTTCATTTCTAATAATAGTATTGAGAAAAAGATTAATAGTGAAAATCAAATATATACAGAATCAGGCATCGCTGAAGAATTAATAGAACTCAATAAGAGAATTAATACTGTTATTTAGATAGATATATTTTCATTTGTATCATAAAGTATAAGCATGTATTTTTGTTTTTTATTGATTCATTTTTATAAAATAGAAAAAATTATTGAATTTAACAAAATAAAAAATAAATTTATTAGTTTAAATACAAATTATGAAGCTAACAAAATGAAAAAAATTCAATATATTGGAATAAATGTCAAAATATTGAATAATATAAAAAATAATGGTATAATTAGAAAAGATAAATAAAAAAGTAACCCTTAGTTATAAAAAAGTTACTATATTGTTGAAACTAATGTATATTTTTATAAAATATGTATTTTTTTCTCAAAATATCTATTTTAATAATCAAATTTATAAATATTTTCTTTGTTTTTTATGTATGGATATTTATTTAGAAGTGAAATGTTTTTTATTTACTTTAGATAGGTATATTTTCATAATATTTTCATGACTGTTTAGTTATAAAAAAGAACCATTTTATAACAAATGGAAACTATGAAAACGATAATTGAAATAAAAAAATTATTAATATTATAATTTCACATTACAATCAGATTTTTAATAATTCTTGTAAAAGAAATAATGCTCAAGAAGATATATTTACTGTGGATATTATAAAATCAGTATCATGCCTCTAAATTTATACACTTTTATTCTATAACAGTAAAACATCTAGCATTCTAAAGGATATTACTGTCCTCATATAAATTTCGAATATATATTACATTTGATTATAAGATAATAAAAGAAGTTTTAAATAAATATTAAATGAACTATAAAAATTTTATTTTCAAGTTAGATTTCACAATAGATTATCCAAAATGCAGATAAATATTTTAAAATAATACAAAATAAAGTATGGAAAATCTATTTGAAATAAAAAAATATTATAGGGGGATTTTTATATGAAACACAGATTAAGAAAGTTAACATCATTTGTTTCAATGCTAGTTTTAGCTACTGGTTTAGTAATACCATCACATGCACAGACTTTACCAGATAAAGTTAATGATGTAGCACCACAAAACATAGGTCGAAAATATGATATTAATGGAAAATATCAGGTAAGTTTTCGTGCAAATATGGGAAGTGGATATGTAACATTTTTTACATTATTTGTTCCATGTGGTGGAAATTCAGTAAACGTAAGGTATGTATGGGGAACTGACCCAAAGGGAGGTTCTCAAGAAGGATGGGTATTACAAGTTAATGGGGAAAAAGTTTCAACTATTTATGGAACAAGTTATGGATTCCCTAATGGGATACCATCCGCAGGTATAACAGGAAGTCAAATGACAGGAATTTATTCTTTTGTGACAAATCGAGATATGTCTGGCATAAATTGGAGTTATACATCACCTAATACAGGGAATGGAAATGCTACAAGAACATCATATGCATCCACTGAAATTTCAAATGCAAAACTTTCTATTAAGGTCAATTATAAAAATAAAGAGACAGGAGCTATAGTTGGGTCATACACAACTCAAGTTCCAGCTAGATATGGAAATAGCACTGTTACACCTGATGCTACACAAATTCCTTCTGGATATAAACTAGATCCTACAAGTCAATCTAAAGTGGTAAATCTTGCTCAAAATGGAGTTAATCCAAATGAAGTTGATTTTACAGTCATTCCTGATAAGGCTGGAGTGCCAGAAGAAAATCGTGTTCTTATAGTTGGATTTAAGGATAAAGATGGAAATAATGTTGGAAGTACTTATATAGAAGAAATTCCAGATATACTAGGATCACATGATGTAACACCAAACACATCAAAAGTTCCTAATGGTTATAAGCTTGATCCTTCTAATCAAACTCAGACTGTTAATTTACAACCAACAGGGCTTGACAAGAGTGTTGTTTACTTTACAGTAAGTCCTGATATTCCACTTGTAAATCGTATAGTTACAGTTAACCTTAAAGATAAAGATAGTGGAGCAATAATTGGAGACCCATATACAGTTACACTACCAGCTGAATATGGAAATCATAGAGTGGAATCTGATTCTACAAAAGTACCAAATGGATATGTACTTAATCCAGATAACCAATTTGAAATGGTAAATCTTAGTACAAGTGGTCTTGTGCCAGATACAGTTTACTTTACAGTAAGTAAGATGCCTTCAGAAGCAGAACGTACTTTAACAATTGGTTTTAAAGATAAAGATGGTAATATAGTTGGAGATACATACACAGAGATTGTTAATGCTGTACTTGGAAACCATACAATAACTCCAGATTCTACAAAGGTTCCTGCTGGATATAAATTAGATCCAGCAAGTCAATCTCAAACAGTTACACTTAATTCTTCTGGAATTAATCCAAATACAATTTATTTTACTGTAGCTGAGAAAACTTACAGAGTAGCTTATAACTCAAATTTCCCTTCAGGAGTAGCATTTTCTGGCTCAGTTCCATATGATTCAACAAGATACAAAAAAGGAGATACTGTAACTGTTTTAGGAAATACTGGTGGTCTTACTGCTGACACTTATACATTTGTAGGTTGGAGTACAGTTAAAAACGATGCATCAACAATTGTATCTGGAACAATTACCATGGAAGAAAATAACATCATCTTATATGCTGTTTGGCAAAAAAATTAATGCTATAAATTAACATTATAATTTATAATCTTACTTTAATATGATTAAGATTTAGATAATAAGAAGGAATTAATAGTTACAAGAAATACTGATATATATTTTATCAGTATTTCTTTAGTTTAATAAATTTTTATTATCTAGTAAAAAATATTAGATTTTTATAAGAATGAAGAGGAGGTACTTAATGAATAAAAATTTAAAAAAATTAACAACATGTATGCTTGCAATTGCTATAATTCCTCTAAACTATTCAAGCGTTTTTGCTGAGAGTGATTTAAGTAAGATGCTTAATAAGTCAATTTATAATAAAACTTTGAGAAGAGTACATAATATTACAATAACTTATGACGAAAATGGAGCTACTGGTGGAACAATAAACGAAGCAGATTATTCTTCTGGATCTCTTGAACCTGGAGCAATAATAAGAGGTCCACAAGTATATGATATTGATGATTGGGACTCTATGTTAGCAGTAAATAGAAATCTTACAAAACAAAATTACCATACTGGAGGTTGGAGTATTTCAAGGGATCACCTAGCTAGTGGTACTAGTCCATATGGAGAGGGGATAATTATAGGTGCAACAGACATTACAAATGATATAACTTTGTATGCTGTTTGGTTCCCAAACTTTTTACAAGTGAATTACTACGGGAATGGGAACACTTCAGGTAATGTACCATTGGATTCAAAAAGGTATAATGAAACTGAAGTGTTATCAATTAAAGGGAATGAAGGTAATCTTAAAAAAATAAATTATAAACTTACCAGATGGAATACAAAAGCTGATGGGACAGGAAAATCATATGAATTAAATTCAACTTTTAGTGTTAATTTAAGCAAGTTTAATGACCTTAACATAAATCTTTATGCACAATGGGAGTATGATTTGCAACTTGATGGTAATGGAGGCTCAGGTACACTGCCAGACTTACCAAAGCCAGGAGAGGCTGATAAATTCCCAGGTCCAGGTGGACTTATCAATGGTGATGAAGAATTTATAGGATGGAATACAGAAGAAGATGGAAGTGGTACATCTTTCAAAGAAGGAGACCCTATTCCGCCAAATATTGCAGGAGATACAATATATGCACAATGGGGATATAAACTAGAATATAACTTAAATGGAGGAAATGGGAGTATATCAGAAGAAAAACATAAAAAAGGTGAAGAAGTAACTGTTACAAATCAGATACCATCTAAAGCTGGAGCAATATTTATGGGATGGAATACAAAAAATAATGGTGAAGGAACTTCATACAGAGATGGTGACAAATTTAACCTTACAAAAAATACAACTTTGTTTGCACAGTGGAAAGAGGAATGTAGAGTAACATATGATAAAAATGGAAGTACAGGTACAGCACCAATAGATAATAGTATATATGGAAAAGGAGATGAAGTTACTGTACTTGGGGATAATGGTTTAGTGGCACCTTCTGGTAGAGGAGGAACTTTTTATTGGAGTACAAAAGCAGATGATACAGGCAGTAGGTATAAAGCAGGAGAAAAATTTAGCATAAAGGATGTAAATACAACTCTTTATGCATTTTGGACAGATAAATACAGAGTCAAATATGAAAATAATGGTGGACAAGGAGATGTACCTGAGGATGAATTGCATGATGGGAATACAAATACAAGTGTAAAAGCTAACCCAGGAAATCTTACAAAAGAAGGATACAGATTTACTGGATGGAATACAAAACCAGATGGTAGTGGAACTCCATATAAAGGTGATGGAAGTGATATAATTAATGTTGATGATAATATAGTACTTTATGCACAATGGGAAAGGATACCTGATAATTCAGGTGGAGATAATAATTCAGGCGGAAATAATAATTCGGGTGGAAACAGTGGAGGAAGTAGTGGAGGTTCATCCAGTAATACAACTAGCCCATCAGAAGAAAATTTAACAGGTGATGATAGATACGAAACTGCTATAAAAATAAGTAAAAGAGGTTTTGAATCAGCTGAAAATGTTATACTAGTAAATAGTACATCAATACCAGATGCTTTATCAGCAACTCCGTTTTCAGCCACTAAAAATGCACCTATTTTATTAACTGAAAAAGATAAATTAAATATAAATACAGAAGCAGAGATAAAAAGATTGAAAGCAAAAAATATTTACATAATAGGCGGAAAAAATACATTAACTTATGATTTAGAAAAAGAAATAAAAGCAAAAGGATTTACTCCTATAAGAATAGGGGGAATAGATAGGTACTCAACTTCCCTAGAACTTGCTAAAGAGATAGATAAAATAATAGATGTAGAAAAAATATCTGTAGCAAATGGTCAAACTGGATTAGCAGATGCAATAAGTGTTAGTGGTATTTCAGCACAAAACAAGACGCCTATAATTCTTACAAATTTTAAAAATGACATGAAACCTATTAGAGAATTTATAGATAAGGAAGAAATAACTACATCTTATATAATAGGAGGAGAAACTTCTTTACCAAAATATATAGAAAAGCAATTTCCAAGTCCTAAAAGATTAGGTGGAGAAGACAGAAACAAAACAAATACGAAAGTGATAGAAGAATTTTATAGAGACAAAGAATTAAGAAATCTTTACATAACAAAGAATGGAACTCTAAGAGAAAATGACTTAATAGATGCTTTATCAGTAGGTGTTCTGGCAGGTAAAAATAAGTCACCAGTAATGCTGGTAGGAAAGTCACTTGATGAACCTCAAAAAACTTTAGTTAAAAGTAAAAAATTTGATAAGATAACTAAAGTAGGAGGAAATGGAAATGAAAATGCGTTTAACGAGGTAAAAGGACTAGTAAAATAGGACAATCTAGATAATAATATTTTATTGATAAACTACACCAACAGAAAAACATAACCCTACTTAAAAAAATTTATTATTAAGTAGGGTTATAAGCTTGCTATATTATTTATACTGTAGGGGGAAAAGATGAGAGAAGAACTAAACTCTTTAGATTTAAATCAAATAGAAATTTTCTTTGAACTTTTATCTCAAAATACAGAAGATTATATATTTTTTTGGGATATAAATAAGAATAATTTTAAAATATCTTCAGCCGTTTTTGATGAATTTAACTTAAGTAAAGATATAGAGTACGATGTAATTAATTGCTGGAGTAAAATTATTTATCCAGAGGATGTTCAAGTATGGAAAGACGATATACAAGCTGTACTAAATGGAGAAAAGGATGAACACAATTTAGAATATAGATTAATAAATAAATATGAAGAGATAGTGTGGATTTCTTGTAGAGGTAAAGCTTATGTGTCAGATGACAAAAAAACTATAATTATGGTTGGTAGAATAAAGAACATAGGTGAAAAGAATAAATTTGATGCTATCACAGGAACATGGAATAGAGAACAATTTGAATATAGAATGAATTGTATTATAAAAGAGAAAATCTATACAAATGGAGCTATGTTCATCATGGATATTGATAATTTTAAAAATATAAATGAAAAGTATGGGCACTCTTATGGTGATAAAGTTTTGCGTGCAATTGCTACAGAAGTTTTAGAATATTTACCTAAGGATGTTAGATTGTACAGATTAGATGGAGACGAATTTGCATTTTTTTACCCTATGTGTAATAAAGAAACTATAGAGAATTTATATGAAAAAATACAATTGTATACGAATACTCAGCATGAAATTGAGTCAAATAAATATTATTGTACAGTAACTGCGGGGGTTGCTATGTATCCAGAAGATGGAGACAATTATTTAGACTTATTTAAACATGCTGACATCGCGTTAGATATCGCAAAAATGGGTGGTAAAAATAGAATGAAGTTTTTTTCAAAAGAACTCTATGAAAATAAGTTAAAAGTAATTTCAATGCAACAGAAGTTGAGAGAGTGTATTGAAAATGATTTTAATGACCTTGAGTTATTTTTCCAGCCACAGGTAGATGCATTTACCAAAAACGTCATAGGAGCAGAGGCACTTTTGAGGTGGCATTCAAATACTTATGGAGAAGTATCTCCTGTTGAATTTATACCAATATTAGAACAAAGTAACCTAATTATACCAGTAGGAAAATGGATTATAGAAAAGGCTGTAAAACAGTGTAAAGAATGGCATAAAGTAAATCCAGATTTCAAGATATCTGTAAATGTATCGTATATTCAATTAAAAGAGGATTTTTTTAGAGATTTTATAATAGAATGTTTGGTAGAACATCAATTAAGACCTGAATTTTTGATTTTAGAATTAACAGAGAATTGTTGGATACCAGATATAAACTTATTGAATGATAAGTTTATTAGTTTAAAAAGTATTGGAGTACATATTGCAATTGATGATTTTGGCACTGGATATTCATCTTTAAATTATCTTAAAGAGTTATCTGTCAATATAATAAAGATTGAAAGAAGTTTTGTTAAGAATATTACATATAATAGTTATGAACATACCTTCCTAGAATATATTATTAAATTAGCTCATATTATCAATCTAAAAGTTTGTGTTGAAGGTATTGAGTCTTATGAAGAATACAATATAGTGAAGAGTTTAGGTGTAGATATTATTCAAGGTTTTTTATTTGGTAGACCTGTAAGTGCATCTGAGTTTTATAGACTTCAATTATCAAATTGATGAGTGTAGATAAAGTATATTAAAAATAAGGTAAAATATAAGGTTTTTTAAATCTTATATTTTACCTTATTTTATTATGATTTCTATTAATCTCAAGAAGTATTAGCTATTATATACTTTTGCGCCAAACTTAGATATTATTTCACTAGCTTTTTTAATATCTTCTTTGGTAGCATCAGGAACATCTTTTAGCTCATAATCGAATCCTAAATTTTCCCATTTGTGTATTCCCATAGAATGATATGGTAATAGTTCGAATCTCTCGACATTTTTTAATGTAGCAACGAATTTACCTAATCTTTCTAAGTTATCTATATCATCAGTAATCCCAGGAACTAAAACATGTCTTATCCATACTGGAATATTTCTTGATTCTAAGTGCTTAGCAAGTTTTAAAGCTTTATCCATACCCACACCAGTCAAATCAATAGATTTTTCTTCAACCATATGTTTTAAATCAAGTAAAACTAAATCAGTATTATCTAAAACTGAGTCTATAGTTTCTATATCTACAAATCCAGATGTATCTAGACAAGTGTGTATATTATTTTCTTTAGCTTTTTTAAATAGTTCACTTAAAAACTCTGGTTGAAGAGTAGACTCGCCACCAGAAGCAGTAATACCTCCACCAGAAAACTTCATAAAAGAAGTATACTTAAGAGCATCAGTTATTATTTCATCAACTGTATATTCTTTTCCAGATTTGATATCCCATGTATCTCTATTATGACAATATTTGCATCTAAGAGGACATCCTTGAAAGAATAGTATGTATCTTATTCCTGGGCCATCTACAGTACCAAATGTTTCTATAGAGTGTACTTTTCCCTTAATCATAGAGTTCACCTCACAATATATTTTGATAACTTTATTAATAGTTATAATATTTCTCTAAAAAAGGCCATCTTATACCAGAAATAATCCAAATATAAGATAGCCATTTATTTTTATTTTCTACACAGTAGTAATCTTAGCTAAAGTATAAAAATTTAAAGACTAAGCCATTTTACCGTGGAATGTTCTGTTTATAACATCTAATTGTTGTTCTTTAGTTAATTTTATGAAGTTAACTGCATATCCAGAAACTCTTATAGTTAATTGTGGATATTCTTCTGGATGTTCCATAGCATCTTCTAAAGTAGCTCTATCAAATACATTAACATTTAAGTGATGAGCATTTTGAGCAAAGTAACCATCCATCATTGCAGAAAGATTATTTATTCTTTCAGTCATATCTTTTCCTAAAGCACCAGGTACTATAGAGAAAGTATTAGATATACCATCTTGAGCATGCTCATATGGTAATTTAGCAACTGAAGATAATGAAGCTAAAGCACCATTAGTATCTCTACCATGCATTGGGTTTGCACCAGGAGCAAATGGAGCACCAGCTCTTCTACCATCTGGTGTATTACCAGTTTTCTTACCATAAACAACATTTGAAGTTATTGTAAGTATAGATTGAGTAGGATAAGAATTTCTATAAGTTTTATTCTTTCTTATCTTATTCATGAAGCTTTCAACTAGCTCTACAGCTATACTATCAACTCTATCATCGTTGTTTCCGTATTTTGGATAATCTCCTTCTATTTCGAAATCAACAGCTATTCCTTGTTCATTTCTGATAGTCTTAACTTTAGCATGTTTTATAGCAGATAATGAATCCGCACAAACTGATAATCCAGCCATACCACAAGCCATAGTTCTAAATATATCTCTATCATGTAATGCCATTTCTAATGCTTCATAAGAGTATTTATCATGCATATAGTGTATTACATTTAAAGTATTTACATATAAGTTTGCTAACCAATCAGTAAATGGTTCAAATTTATTCATAACTTCATCAAAGTCTAAATACTCAGAAGTTATAGGCTCAAATCTTGGTCCAACTTGAGCACCAGATTTTTCATCAATACCACCATTTATAGCATATAATAAAGTTTTTGCTAAGTTAACTCTAGCTCCGAAGAACTGCATTTGTTTACCTATTTTCATTGCAGATACACAACAAGCTATACCGTAATCGTCTCCCCAGTATGATCTCATTAAATCATCATTTTCATATTGAACTGAACTTGTATCTATAGATACTTTAGAACAGAAATCTTTGAATCCTTGAGGTAATCTAGTTGACCATAAAACTGTTAAGTTTGGTTCTGGTGATGGTCCTAATGTATATAGAGTATTTAGCATTCTAAATGAGTTTTTAGTAACTAATGTTCTACCATCTACTCCCATACCTCCTATACACTCAGTTACCCAAGTTGGGTCTCCAGAGAATAAATTGTTGTAATCAGGAGTTCTTAAGAATTTAACCATTCTTAATTTCATAACAAAATGGTCCATATATTCTTGTAATTCTTCTTCTGTTACTGTTCCAGCTTTTAAATCTCTTTCAAAGTATATATCTAGGAAAGTAGATGTTCTACCTAAAGACATTGCAGCACCATTTTGGTCTTTAACAGCAGCTAAATAACCAAAGTATAACCATTGTACAGCTTCTTTTGAATTAGTTGCTGGTTTTGATATATCAAATCCATAAGATTCAGCCATCTTTTTAAGTTCATTTAAAGCTGATATTTGTTCAGTTATTTCTTCTCTTAGTCTTATAACTTCTTCATCCATACAAGAAACTTCTAATGATTTCTTTTGTTCGATTTTATCTTCTATTAAGGCATCAACACCATATAAAGCAACTCTTCTATAGTCGCCTATTATTCTACCTCTACCATAAGCATCTGGAAGACCTGTTATTATACCAGATTTTCTAGCAGCTCTCATTTCTGGAGTATAGGCATCAAAAACTCCTTGATTATGTGTTTTTCTATATTTAGTAAATATTTCTTTTATTTCAGGGTCTAATTCATATCCAAAAGCCTCGCATGAATTTTCAACCATTTTTATACCACCATATGGCATAACTGCTCTTTTTAAAGGGGCATCCGTTTGTAATCCAACTATTGTTTCTAATACTTTATCTAAATATCCTGGAGCATATGCAGCTATTCCAGAAATAGTTTTTGTATCTACATCTAAAGTACCACCATTTTCTCTTTCTTTTTTAAATAAGACCATTGCTTTGTCCCATAATTTTTTAGTGTTTTCAGTAGCACCAGCTAAGAAAGAGTCATTTCCTTCATATGGAGAATAGTTTAATTGTATAAACTCTCTGACATTTACTTCTTTAGTCCATCTTCCTGTTTTAAATCCTTGCCATGCATTCATTAAGTATTTCCTCCTTAGATTTAAATGATAAATAATGTTATTAAAATTAATTTTTATATACTTAATTTATTTTATATATTTTTTAAAAAATATATTTTCTAATATAATAATAACATATTAT